>JARGFH010000038.1 GCA_029210695.1 Acidimicrobiia bacterium | reverse complement strand
CACAATCCGGCCCACCCGACCCCGATTCAACCCCCAAAACCACCACCAGCCAACCGAATCGGTGGATCCAGGCTTAGTGCGACTGCTGGGCAGTGGACTCCTTCTGGTCGGCGTGCTGGTGGTGTCATGGTTCACCGATTGGCGCATGGGACTCGCCATCTCGGCATACGTCGCCGCCGTCCTCACGTTGATCCTGAAGATGCGCCGGTTGGCGGTCAAAGCGTCAGAGGAAGAGCGGGAAACCTCAGCGCAGTTGTACGGATTCATCGAGGAGCGTCTGGCAGGAATCGACGACATCCGGGCCAACGGGGCAGGTCCGTTCGTCATGCTCCGATTCGTCGGCGTCATGCGTGACTTCTTCTTTCGCACGACGGCGGCATGGAAGAAACGGACGATCTTCTGGACGGCATCAAACATCGCCTTCTGGTCCGGAGACGCTATTTCACTCACCGTCGGAGTGTGGCTCGTGCTGCGCGGGGAAATCACCATCGGGACCGCCTACCTGATCGTCCAGTACACCCAACTCGTGAGAACCCCAATCGAGCAAGTGGCACAGGAGTTTCAGGAACTTCAGAAGGCGGCAGGCGGCATCATACGAATCGACGAACTACGCGGCTTGACGAGCCGGATCGACGAGTCAGGGACGACCAAACTGCCCGAAGGGCCGCTTTCGGTCTCCTTTGATGATGTCGCCTTCTCGTACGACCAACGGTCGGTGTTGCACGAGGTCTCATTCGAACTCGAAGCCGGACGCGTACTCGGGCTCCTCGGCCGGACCGGGGGCGGCAAGACCACTATTACGCGACTGATTTCTCGTCTGTACGATCCGACCGCGGGTTCGGTATCAATCGGAGGGATCGACATACGCTCCGTGGCGCCCACGTCGCTGCGAGCCCGGGTGGGGGTCGTGACGCAGGATGTGCAGCTATTTCGTGCTTCGGTTCGCGACAACCTGACCTTCTTCGACCACACCCGGCCGGACGCCGACATCCTGGGAACGCTCGAGGCCGCCGGACTCGGTGAATGGGTCGGGTCACTCGGGCTCGACACACTGCTGGGCGCCTCCGGCGCCGGACTCTCGGCAGGAGAGTCGCAACTCCTCGCCTTCGCCAGGGTGTTTCTCCAGGACCCGGGGCTGGTCATCCTCGACGAGCCATCCTCCCGTCTCGATCCGGCCACCGAGTCGGTGCTGTCGCTCGCCACCGAGCGGATGTTTCGAGACCGAACCGTCGTAATCGTCGCCCACCGGCTGGACACCGTGCAACGGGCCGATGAGATCATGGTCGTCGAGGCCGGCCGGATCGCCGAGCTCGGCCCACGGAAGGTGCTGGCTGCCGATCCTTCTAGCTACTACTCACGCTTGCTCACAGCCGGGGACCAGAGCGACGTGCTCGGCCGTAGTGCGGATGAGCGCAGACATGCCCACTCGAAGGGGTCGAGATGAGCACACTCCGACTCGCCTGGGAGATGATCCGCTACCGGCCGGCGCTCTTCTCGTTCAGTGCAGTGTTGTGGACCATCGTCCACTCCCTCCCGATCGTTTTCGGGTTGTTGATCGGCCAGGTCTTCGATCGGCTGGCCGGCACAGGTCCGGCCGGAGCGAGTCCATGGACCGCCGTGATTGTGTTCGCTGCTCTTGCGATCGGACGCAACGGAGTGCTCTGGTTTGCGGATGTGGCCTGGATCACTTACTGGAACGATCAGGCCCTCCAGCTGCGAAGAAACTTGCTTCGCTGGCTGCTGGAAGCCCCCGGTTCGCGAACGATAGCCGTCGACCCTTCCCAGGCGATCTCAACGTTTCGGGATGACATCGACGACCTTCTGGAGTACGTGGAGAACTGGGTCGACCTCGGCGGGGTGGTCGCGTTCGGCCTGGGCTCGGTGTTCGTCATGGCCAGGATCGACGCCGGGCTCACCGGATTGATCCTCATCCCACTCCTCCTCACCGGGGTGCTCACGCAGTCGCTGAGCCCTCAGATCCGCAACCGGAGGCGGGTGATGCGCACCGCCACTGAGAACGTGACGGGCTTCGTGGGCGAGACGTTCGGCGCAGTGCAAGCGGTGAAACTCGCCCGCGCCGAGAAGGCTCTTCTCGGTGAATTCCGGCAGCTCAACCAGACGCGCCGCGCCGCGGCCCTCCGGGACACCTTTCTCACCGAACTGCTGCGCTCCATCAATACCAACATGGCCACTGTCGGGACCGCCCTCGTCCTCATCGTCGCCGCCGGGGCCATCCGGGACGGTACCTTCACAGTCGGCGACCTCGCCGTGTTCTTGACCTACCTGCCCCGACTCACGGGCTACACGGCATTCGTGGGCGACATCATTGCTCAGTACCGGAGAACCGGAGTTGCGTTCGAACGGGTCAAGAGACTCGCCGTTGATGCGCCGGATGAAGCGCTGATGGAAAGGACCCGCGTTCCTCTCTCCGGCGATGTCCCATCCCTGCCGCCGGTTCGTCTCGAGGCTGCCGACCGCCTGCAGCATCTCGATGTGAGCAATCTGACCTTCCGGTATCCGGACTCCGAGGATGGAATCGCGGACATCTCGTTCACACTTGATCGCAGCACCTTCACCGTGATTACAGGCAAGATCGGCTCCGGCAAGACGACCCTGTTGCGGGCGCTGCTCGGACTGGTCCCGTTTGAGGGCTCTATCACCTGGAATGGACACGAGATCACGGATCCCGCCTCGTTCTTGACCCCGCCGCGCTCGGCCTACACGCCTCAGGTGCCCCGGTTGTTTTCCGACACATTGGCCGACAACATTGCCCTCGGGCAACGCGTCACCCGGGAGCGGTTGCGGGAAGCGGTGGCACTGGCCGTGCTGGATCCCGATCTCGAGCGCCTCGAGGACGGCCTTGACACGATGGTCGGCGCCCGGGGCGTGAAATTGTCGGGCGGTCAACTTCAGCGGTCGGCGGCGGCGCGAATGTTCGCCACCGAGGCCGAGTTGCTGGTGTTTGACGATCTCTCGTCGGCGCTGGACCTTCACACCGAAGCCGAGCTGTGGACGCGCCTATTCGAACGCCGGGATGTGACCTGCCTGGTCGTCTCCCACCGTCGGGTGGCACTGCAACGCGCCGATCAGATCCTGGTGATGGACGGCGGTCGCCTCGTGGAACGCGGAACACTCGATGAACTACTGGACCGGTCGTCCTTGATGCGTGACCTCTGGGCGGCCACCGATGAGGCCCCCTGAGTTTTCTCGGCAATGCTGTGTATCGAATTCGCACCATTGCATTGCGGAGAAATCTCTGAAGCAAATTCTGCCTGGACCCCAGAAATACGCGCGCTAGAGTCCTTTCCGGCAGTTGCACGAACTGCGACTGCAGCGTCTCTTTTCCGTTCCAGGAGTTCGGGTTTGGGGCCTGTAGCCAGACCCGTGCCGCATGTCATGACCGGCCTGGCCGGGTGGTGTGCTGTGTGGGACGAGAAGCGAGAAAGGAGACCCGAATGCCGGCTTCCGGCGACCGGGTCACGGTTCACTACACGGGAATGCTCGACGATGGATCGGAGTTCGATTCATCACTCGACGGCGATCCTCTCGAATTCGAGATGGGTGCCGGCCAGGTGATTCCCGGGTTTGAACGGGCCGTGGAACCCCTTTCCGTTGACGAGTCCGCCACATTCCGACTCGAACCGGGCGATGCGTACGGCGAGACGCGGGACGACCTCGTGTTCGACGTACCAGCAGCAAACGCTCCCGACGGACTCACCGTCGGCGACTCGGTGCAACTAGCCACCGGGCAGCCGGCAATCGTGCTGAACGTATCGGAAGCGACTGTGCAGGTCGATGCCAATCATCCGCTCGCCGGTCAAGCGCTCACCTTTACGGTCGAGCTCGTGTCGGTTGTTTCAGAAGGAAATCGGTAATGAACATCTATGTAGGCAACTTGCCCTATACATTCACGTCTTCGGATCTCGAGAGCGTGTTCACCCCCTTCGGTGAGGTCACCTCCTCCCAGGTCATCATGGACCGCGCCACCGGTCGCTCCCGTGGGTTCGGGTTCATCGAGATGGCCAACGATGACGAAGGACGCGAAGCGATCGAGAAGCTCGACGGATCCGACATGGACGGACGCCGTCTGACCGTCAACGAGGCTCGCCCACGCCAGGAGCGCCGCCCGGGCGGTGGAGGCGGCGGCGACCGTTACTAGAAGACGTACCTAGTAGCTAGTACAAGAAGTCGACCGGCGCTTTGCGCCGGTCGACTCCGTTAGCCCTCAGTCGGTTGCCCGGGCGATGTCTCGGAACCCCAAACCAACCAGGTAGAACGCCGCAGAAAACAGGCTGATTGCACCCGCAGCGGCGATGATCGCTTCCCACGGAATCCCGGCCCGGTTGGCCGGAGGGAGCGACATGGCAAAGAAGATGATGGTTCCCCAGTTCAGCCGGGTGTTGCTGAAGCCGAGAAACGACACGAACCCATCCGCCACGATTGCTCCGCTGGCGCCGAGCAACATGTAGAGGGCTGCCACCGGCACCAGATGCGGCAACAGATGCCTCAGAATGATCTGTTTGGCACCCGCCCCCGCCACACGGGTGGCGTCGATGAATGGTCTGCTCAACACGCTCAAGGCCTGGCTCCGCAGCACGATGGCCGCACCCGATGCCCCGGCGACGACACCGTAGATCAACCCGAAGGCAAGTGGACCGAGCGAATCCCGAAACGGCCCGGCACCGAGAATAACCATCAGTAAGGGCGCCGGGAGCAGTTGGAGGGTGTCGGACACCTCGGTCAGGATCATGTCGGTCGGCCCTCGCCAATACGCAGCAGTCGTCGCCACCAGCAGCCCGACGACCGCGGTCGTGATCGCCGCGGAAAGGCCGACCACAAAACTCGGAGTGCTCGCCGCCAGCACCATCGACAAGACGTCCCGTCCAAGATTGTCCACACCGAGCGGATGCTCGACCGTGAACGGTTCGGGGAGGGTGACCTCGGACACTGATTCACCGACTTCAACGAACGGATTCACCATCCGGGCCCGCATCAGTTGAATTTGTGTGTCATCGTCGGTCACAACCAGGACGACTTCCTTCTGGACGATGACGTCGTCATGCCCGTAGATCGGGTGGTAGGTGTCGCGATCCCAGACCGTTGCCATCAAGATCGGATGCACGAAGGCAGCTGCCGCATACATGCCGATGAGGAACACGCCGAACATTGCCAGCTTGTTCGACCGGAACCGCACCCATGCGATGCTCCACCATGACCGGCGTTTCATATCGCCATCTCAGTCGGCCGGTCGGTCTGGCCGTAGCGGGTTCGAGGATCGAGCATGGCGTGCAGCACGTCGAGCACGATCCGGGCTCCCACCGAGATCAACCCGATGAATAGCAAGCCTCCTACTACTAGCGGGTAGTCCCTCGCCTGCAGCGAAGCGAACAGCACCGAGCTCAACCCGGGGAAGTTGATCGATGCTCCGTAGTGGGCGGGTACCGAGAAGGCATACTCGACGATGACCAGGCCCGACAGTACGAACGGCAACGAAACGACGAAACGGCTGAGGGCGGGTAGCAGCGCCACTCTTGCCGCATGGCGGTTGCGTACCTGCTTCTCCGGCATGCCGATGGCCCGCGCCGTATGTATATAGGCCTCCTGAGCCACTCCGTCCATGGCTGCTTCCACCACGAGGATGATCTCTCCGATCGTCAGTATGGCGACTGCCAGCAACGGGAGGGAAAGCAGAAAGAGAACGTCGAGAGCCTTGGCGCGTTCGCCGAGGTACTGCCAGAAAGCCAGGTTGAGTCCAACCCACAGGAGGAACAGAACCCACCCGGGAATGCGACGCCGGAACAATCGCAGGAAGGGCCTCTGCATACTCAGAACCACGATCCCGGTCACGACGAAGGCGGCGGACATCTGCCAGAGCAGAGGGTCACCCGTGGTCGGCAGGATCATGAAAGATCTCCCGACCCTGATCGCACCCTGATCGACGTCGGCGAGGCTGATCATGGCGCTGCGACCGGCCAGACCGGCCAGGTTGATCCAGGCGACCGCCAGCACGAAGGTGAGGAACGGGGGAAAGAGCGTGTGGGTCGTCACTGCACCCAGGCGGATGATGGCCTTCAGCCGACGGCTCTTCGACCAGCCGACGACCTTGCCGAGCCAGTGGCCGGTCAAGAACGCCAGGCCGATCGAGAGCGTGAAGATCAGAAGGCTCCACGGCAGCAGAGTTGTCATGAGGTCGAGAATCGGACGTCCGTCGGTTGTCTCCCCGAAGCGCCCCCGAACGAAGCTCTCCATGAACCGCCACCATTGCTCGAAAAGGGGCCGGTCGAGACCCAACTCTGCCTGGAGCTCGGCTCTCCCTTCTCCGAGACCCGGCATGAAGTTGTTCGTGAAATCGCCCGGCATCATGACCTTGGCGACGAAGAAGACCACGGTGGCGAACAGAAATAGGGTGATGACCGAGGAAATGATCCGCCTGACCAGGAAGCGCCCCATAAGCAGTTGAGGCTAGCGGCCCGGGTGTTCGTTGAATCGACGGATGGCCACAGGAACCAACACTGTCATTCGAGCGGCGTATCGTGGTGGGATGGGAAGAATCAGACTCATTATTCGCCTGGCGCTGGCCGTACTCGTTGCAGTCGTCGGCCGGACCTTCCACCGGATCTTCAGAGGCCCCGTCGTCCCGACCTGGTCATGGTCGGTAGAGATGACGGTGGTGGCCCTGCGCGCCTTCATCATGGCGAGCGCCGTCGGCGGCGACAGAGCCGAACGGAGAGCACTCGAGGCGAGTTTCAATCCCCGTCTACCGCGGAGCCTGCGCGACCTGGTCGCGGTGCGCCCGGGATCCGTCGGATCCATACGAGGGGAATGGCATGAACGGGGCGGCCACCTGGATGACCGGGCGACCATCCTCTACCTCCACGGCGGTGCGTACCTCTCAGGCAACCCGGCCACCCATCGGCGCTTCGTTGCCCGGTTGACCTGGGAGACCCACACCCGCTCATTCGTCGCCGACTACCGGATTGCTCCTGCGCATCCGTTTCCGGCGGCGGTCGACGATGCACTGTCCGCCTACCTGGGGCTCCTAGAAGAGGGAATCGAACCTGGGAAGATCATTCTGGCCGGAGACTCCGCCGGCGGTGGACTGGCCACCGCGCTCCTGCTCCGTCTCAGGGATGAGCACCATCCCCTTCCGGCCGGCAGCATCCTCTTCTCCCCCTACACCGACCTCGAACACCAAAGCGAGAGCCTGCGGCGGAACTGGCAAACGGACTACCTTCCCCTTGGCGATGCCCGTCCCAACCTGGAGTACATCGGTACCGCCGACCCGCGCAACCCGTATGTCTCACCGAGGTACGGGGACTTCACGGGGATTGCACCGATGCTCATTTTCGCCGGGGGGAGGGAGATGATCCTCGACGACTCCCTCAACCTGGCCGAGGCGGCCAAACGGGACGGCGCGGACGTCGACCTGATTCTCGAACCGGATATGTTCCACGTCTGGCCCGCTTTGATTCCGGGCCACCCGGCAACGGCGCGCGCGATGGCGAAGTCCGCGGAGTTCGTGGTGGAACGAGCGGTGAGCCCGGGGTCGTGAGTTTCCGTTGTGCACGGGCGCACTGAGAGACACACGCGCCGGCACCGCAGACAGAGCTGAATTTGCACGCTGCGTGAGCGATCCGCCACAGCTACGATCTGCGTAGGGAGAGGACAGGGATGGCAGAAGCCATGGAGTTCCGGCTATTGGGGCCGGTCGACCTGCTGGCAGGGGGCCACAGCATCCTGCCCGGAAGCACGCGCCAACGGGATCTCCTAACCCTCCTGTTGCTCCATCGGAACCGGGTCGTTTCCACCGATCGTTTGATAGATCGACTCTGGGATGCTCGACCTCCGGCAACTGCCACCTCGGCTCTCCAGGTCTATATCGCCAAGTTGCGCAAACTGCTGGCTCAGCACAACGGTGGATCACCCGCCGTCATCGTCACGACAAGTGGTGGATACTCACTCGAGGTCGACGAGGCGTGCATCGATGCCAGCCGTTTCGAAGACCTGGTCCGCAGGGGGCGCGCCGCCATGGCTTCTGGTTCTGCGGGCGCGGCCGCCGTCACCCTGACGGAAGCACTGGCGCTCTGGCGCGGTGATGCTCTGGCAGACGTTCGCCATCTCGACGGAGCCCAGATCGAGGCGACCCGATTGGACGAACTTCGCGCCGGTGCAATAGGCGATCGGATCGACGCCGATCTGGCCATCGGGAAGCACGGTGGGCTGATCGCCGAACTCGAGAAGCTCGTGAAGTATCACCCGCTGCGTGAGCGGCACTGGGAGCAGTTGATGCTGGCGCTCTATCGGGAAGGACGTCAAGCAGATGCTCTCCGCACATACAAGCGCGCGGCAGACGTCCTCGGGGAAGAACTCGGAATCGAGCCAGGCCCACCCCTTCAGGACCTGGAAGAGAGTATCTTGCTTCAGGACCCCAGGTTGACCCTCACCACTGCGTCCGCCGAGACTCCCACCAACCTCGACCCGCCCGCGACCGCCTTCATCGGGCGGCACCAGGAACTCGAACGCATCACTGCACTCACCCGACAGCGTCCCCTGGTCACGCTGACCGGGCCGGGAGGCTGCGGCAAGACCCGACTCGCCTTGGAGATCGGCGGATCCCTCCTCTCCGATTACCCAGACGGCGTCTGGTTCGTCGACCTCGCTCCACTCACGCCCGGAGACGAGATCACCGACACAGTCGCAGAAACCCTCGGCGTTGCACCGGAACCGGGCCAAGACGTCATCGAAGCCATCCGGAAGTTCCTGTGGGCGAAACGGACGCTTCTGATCCTCGACAACTGCGAACATGTCATCGACGGATCCGTCCACCTGCTCTCGAAGCTGCCGACCGACCCCGAGGGCACCTCGGTGCTGGCAACCAGCCGCCAGCGTCTCAATGTGCAGGGCGAGACCTCCTGGACCGTGCCACCGATGCGGCTCCCCGATCCGGCCGACCCACCCGACGGCATCGCCAAAGCCGATGCCGTCATCCTGTTCATCGATCGCGCCCGGCGCCGCAATCCGGACCTGGAAGAGGATGCCGGGACTCTGCCGGCCGCGGGACAGATCTGCCGCAGGCTCGACGGCCTACCGCTCGCCATCGAGCTTGCAGCCGCTCGGGCGAACGTGCTGAGTATTCCCGAGATCGCCGAACGACTGGACGAACGACTCTCCCTCCTGACCCGCGGAGACAGGGGCCTGCCGCACCGACATGTCGCCCTCCGCGAGACGATCCGCTGGAGCTACGACCTCCTGAATGACGATGAGCGCAAGCTGTTCGACCGCTTATCGGTGTTCAAGGGCGGCTTCACCCTGGAGGCTGCCCACCATGTAGGGGAAACAACATCAGAAACACTCGACCTCATCGGCGGCCTGGTCGAGAAGTCGCTGCTGCAAGCAGAGATCGTCCCCGACCGGCCGACCCGATATCGCTCTCTCGAAACGCTGCGTGAGTTCGCCGCCGCCCGACTGGATGAAGCGGATTTGACCGGCGTCTGTGCAGGCCGGCACCTCGACTACTACCTGGCCGGAGCTAGAAATGCAGCTGCTTCGGTAGGTGGACCCGATGAACCGGTCTGGTTCGCCAGGCTCGATCAGGACCACGACAACCTCCGGGCCGCCCTAGATCGTGCCACCGCCGATAATCCCGTCGCCGCGATCGAACTGGCCGACGCCCTCACCTCATTCTGGATGCATCGGGGATACGCTCCCGAGGGCAGGAAACGCCTCCTCGACCTGCTCGACCGATACCGCGACCTTCCCGAGGACCTCGTGGCCAAAGCGGAGTGGACCCTCGGAGTCCTCGCCTACTCGATGGACGACTACACCGCCGCCCGTATCTCGATGGAGCGAGCCCTGGAAATCGAACGTGGAGCAGGCGAGACCGGGAGGGTGGCTCGCGTTCTGAACGGAATCGGCGTGCTGGCACTCCAGTCCGGGGATTATGCAACAGCCAGGCAGCGATATGAGGAGTCCTCGACGATGTTCGAGGCACTCGGAGACGTCCGGGGAGTAGCAACTGCGGAGCTCAATCTCGGCATCGCACTCGTGAACCTCGGCGAAGTCGCCACAGCGCGAGAACACTTCGAGGCGGCCAGAGACCGGTTCGAGAAGATCGGCGATGATCGTGAGCGGGCCCATTGTCTTCTTCGCCTGGGATTCGTGGACGAACTGGAGGGGCGGGCCGACACCGCGCTCGATCTCCACCATCAGTCTCTCGAGATCAACCGGCAGCTCGGGAATCGACTGGGCGTGGCCGACGCCGCTCAGTACACCGCCGACCTCGAGGCCTCGCATGGGTCGGAAGACATGGCGGCTCTCCTCCTCATCGAGTCCCTGGAGGCGTTCGTCGACCTCGACTCGCCGGTAGGGGTGGCGAGAGTGCTCTTCACAACCGCCGTACTCGCCACGCGGCGAGGGGACGCAGGCAGTGCGGCGAAGCTCTACGGAGCCGAAGAAGCGATCCGGGATGTGGCCCGGGCACCAGTACCCGCCGCCAACCGGGCCGGCCACGACAATGTGGTCGCCTCACTCCAGGACGAGCTCGGGACCACCCAGTTTGAAGCTCTCCGTAGCCGCGGTCGCATGCTGAGCAGAGACCAAACGGTCGAACTGGCTCTTCAGGTCCTTCACAACTGAATTCACCCGACCGGCGGAACGGTCGATTCGAGGTCCATCACATAGTCACGCAGGGCCGGCACTGCGGTGATCCGATCGTAGAAGTAGTCGTTGACGAGTTGGACGAGGTCCTCCCGAGCCGAGGCGACGGCGACGGACCTGCCTTCGAGGTCTCTATCACGGCTGATGCTGTCGCGCAGGAGTAACAGGTGGGTGACGATCGCAGCCTCCGCGTCGCCTTCGAGAGTGCGGACGACGGTGAGGATCAGCTCATCTGCCTGCCTCAGCACCGTATCGCGGTCGATCGGAGAGCCGGGGTCGGCGGCTTCCTCGAGACTGCGGAGTAGGGACCACACCTGATAGAGGACAGTCGCAGGCTCGTCGAAGAGCTCGCGGAGGAACGAAGCCTCTTCATATCGCCCTTGCAGTCGAAAGATGTTGTACATCCGCTTGGCCGCTTTGCCAAAGTTCTTCGGCTCGTGGCCCACGTATTTGCGGACTTGCGCTTCGAGCTCCCCCACGTACGTGTCGAGCGCATCCGTTGAGACCTGCTTGACGATCTTCGAGAACAACGGTATCGAATCCGCCTCGAGGTAGACCTCCTGGAAGTAGGGGTCGAGGTAGCCGTCCAGCGGAACGATCGCCCCGTCCGGTGACTCCCACGTGGCATCGAGCATGTTGCTGGCGTTTGAGATGTGTCCTCTGACCGGGTCGGCTACCACCCAATCCAGCTTGCACCACCCCGGTTGCCGGGCAGCCTCCGCCCAGGTAACGGCGCGCGGACTGCCATCGGAAGTGAAGGCCGAGACGGCGCCGGCCCGAAGCGCTTCGACATCCCAGGAAATGAGCGAGCCCGCCGGAAGCTCCAGGTCGCCCAGGCAAAGGCTCTCCGGATACTCACCGAACTTGACCTCTATGAGCCGATAAGTCTCACCTTCGAGGGTCGACAGCGCCTTCTGCAGCACGAGGTCCCCCAGGATCTCGCAGGCCTCCTGCCGGGTGGCCGCCAGGATGTTGACCCGCTCAAAGAAGTCACAATCGCCGGGAAACGTCTGGATCTTCGACTGGGCGGCGGAACCGGAGAGCGCAACGGCCGTCTCTACGCCGGCCCGGTCCTGGATCTCGACGATCGTCTCCACTGTTCGGATGTAGGCGAGATCATGCGGGCTGAAATCGAGCATAGAGATGCGATGCCCGAACACGCCCGAGCCGGCATCAACGACGATGTCGGTCGAACCCTCGGCAAGTGACATCGCCATCAGCCAGCGCAGGGCCTCCTGTTCGTCCATTTCTATACCGAACCTGGTCGCCGACTCCACAAGCCGATGGAGGTCTTCGCTTGACTTCGCTAGGTTCACAGAACACCTCCTGGTTTGTCGTTCCTCCCCGCACCAAACGGAACGGACGGTCACCCGGCCTGGTCGACCCACGCAGGTAGTGTCGGGGTTGAGGCCAAACGATCACCAAAGGCCTGATCGATCTAGGCCACCCTCGATCCGGAGACCGTTTCGATGGAAGCGGCCCCGCCGGCCCTCCCTACACTGCACCGATGCTCATCGCCGACTCGGCCGCCGTCCTCGCAACGCTGCTGGCCTTCGTCACGCTGGTCCCTCAGGTGATGAAACTGTGGAATACGCGCAATGCCGACGGGGTCTCAACTACATGGGCGAGCCTCGGGATGGTATCGAACGCCGCATGGACGGCATATCTGTACTCGCAGGACCTCTGGCTGGCACTTCCGTCCACCACCTCGATGGTGCTCTTCTACACGCTCACGATCGGCCTGATCGCCTGGACGGGACGACCCATCGCCCGGGCAGTCATGCTCGGGTCCTCCTGGGCGCTGATCCTCACGCTCGTCGGCGTGATCGGCGGCTGGGCCGGATTGGGCGTTCTGCTCGGTGTCTCCTTCGGAGTGCAGGCGACGCCTTCTCTGTGGACGGCCTTCAGGACCTGGGCGCCCAAAGGAATCAGTCCAGGGACGTGGCAGCTCACTCTCGTGGAAGGTCTCCTCTGGCTGGTGTACGGCGCCGCTTATTCGGACCGGGCCATCGTTATGTTCGGGATCCTCTCCTCCGCTGCTTCCTCCTTGATGGTGGCCAGGTATTACATGACCCGGCGCCGGTGGCTGGAACCCGCACACGCTCGCTCGCTACGCTCGCCCTGATGAAGATCTCCCGCCGATCCGACATTGCTCCGTTCTACGTCATGGAGGTCATGAAGGCGGCGGCGCGCCGGGAAGCTGCCGGCGGCGAAGTGCTGCACCTCGAGGTGGGTCAGCCGTCGACGCCCGCACCGCGCGGAGTGCTGGCCGCGGCCGAGGCAGCCCTGCGTTCCCATCGACTGGGCTACACGGACGCCCACGGCGTCCCCGAGCTACGGACACGGATCACCCGGCACTACCTCGATCGATACGGAGTCGACGTGGCCGAAGACCGGATCGCGGTGACCGTCGGGGCATCGGGCGGATTCGTACTGGCAGTTCTGGCCGCATTCGACGAAGGCGACCGTGTGGCCATGACCGAGCCCGGCTACTCGGCCTACCGGAACATCCTGCGCGCCCTCGGCATCGAAGTCGTCGAACTTCCGGTGGGGCCGGACACCAGGTTCAATCCAACGCCGGATTTGCTCGAACCGCTGCTGCCACTCGACGGGCTGGTGACGGCCTCTCCTTCGAACCCCACCGGCACGATCCTCACCGGGGTCGAGCTCACCGATCTCGCCGGTTTCTGTGAGACACACGAAATCCGCATGATCGCCGACGAGATCTACCACGGCATCACATACGGCGACACGCCGGCTCCAACCGTCATCGCCGTGGCCGACCACGCGGTGGTCGTCCAGAGCTTCTCGAAATACTTTTCGATGACGGGCTGGCGGCTGGGCTGGCTCGTGTTACCCGAGGAGATGATCCGGCCGGTTGAGCGACTTGCGCAGAACCTCTTCATCTCGCCGCCGACGCTTTCGCAACTCGCCGGCATCGCCGCCTTCGACTGCTCCGAGGAACTCGACGCCAACGTCGCCCGCTACGCGGAGAACCGCCGGATCCTCATTGGCGGCCTGGCCGGAGCCGGGATAGATCGGATCGCCCCGGCGGACGGCGCCTTCTACGTGTACGCAGACGTTTCACATCTGACCGACGATTCCCAGGCGCTCAGCGCGCAGTGGCTCGACGAGATCGGCGTGGCGGCGACCTCGGGAATCGACTTCGACCCAACCCAGGGTCACCGTTTCATCCGCTTCTCGTATGCGGAATCGACCGCCGATATCACCGAAGCAGCAAAGCGGCTCGTTGGGTGGGCGAATCTTCGGAACCGCTCAGCTGCCGGCCCATAGGCGTCTGCGAATCGCTTTGAACAGGAGCCTTTGAGAGCGGGTAGGAGGCGGTATCTAGTCGATCACTTCGACGTCGTCACCCGTCCGGATGGCTCCGCTGATGATCACCCTGGCGTAGACGCGGCTCCAACCGGGGTACTCCGCCTGGCTAATCCGGGCAGAGTCACGGTCTGAGAACGAACCGACGATCTTCCAGCACGGCGACGTGAAGCTGGTGATCTGAGCGACCGTTTGTCCGATCCGTAGCCTGGTGTCCGGCCCCACCCGATCCCAGTCCAGGCCGGCGATCGTCACGTTCTCACCCGTCGAGCCGGGCGCGATCGGATGACCTTCGGCCTGCAGTGCCTCGATCACCTCGAGCGAGAAAATACACAGTGCCCGGTCGGGTCCTCCGTGGTGCTCTTTGCTCGCCTGGTCGTCACCGATGATGCCGTTGATGTCGACGTCTACCTCGTCGATCGGCAGCTTGGGGACCCCTCCGCCGCTGATGTTGATCTGATACACCGATGCCATCCCAAAACCCTACAACACCATTTTCTCCGCAATGCAATGGTGTGTTTTTCGTACACAGCATTGCGGAGAAAGTGGGATGGGGTTTCTAGCGGCCGAAACGGTGCTGGAGTATCCAGTGGTGCATGGCGATCCCCGAGGCGACGCCGGCGTTGATCGACCTCGTAGAGCCGTACTGAGTGATCGAACAAACCATGGCGGCGGCAGACCGGGCACCCTCCGACAACCCAGGGCCCTCCTGGCCGAAGAGGAGAACGCACCCGGCCGGGAGTTCAGTCGTTTCGATTGGCACAGAACCGGGCAAGTTGTCGATGCCGACCACCGTCAGCCCGGCTTCACCCGCCCAGGCTACGAAACCTTCGATCGTCGGATGATGGAGTATGTGTTGGTATCTATCGGTGACCATCGCACCGCGCCGATTCCACTTGCGCTTCCCGATGATGTGCACGGCGGAAGCCATGAATGCGTTGGCGTTTCGCACCACCGATCCGATGTTGAAATCGTGCTCCCAGTTCTCGACCGCAACATGAAACGGATGCCGGCGACCGTCGAGATCCTCAACGATGGCTTCATGGCGCCAGTAGCGGTACTCGTCCACGACGTTGCGGCGATCACCGTGCTCGAGTAACTCCGGATCGAGTCGCGGATCATCGGGCCATGGCCGCGGATGCGGTCCGACACCTACCTCGCGCTCATCATCCATACGGTGGGTGTTAGTCCGAACCGATGATGACGCCTACGAATCCACCGCCGAACACTCCGGTCAGGATCCCCGGCCAGATTCCAACGGAGAACGCCCTCGTCAGGTCTGAATCCGTGAAGATCCACATGGACAGCACGATGAAGATGATCGACAGGGGTGTTCCGACCACGATGCTCGTGGCAATCGCACGGCCAAACCTCTTCTCATCGACCTCACCGTGACGCTTCTTATCGTGTGTTTCGATCGCCATCGCCAGTCTCCCCGCCTATCTTCCGCAACAGCGTAGTGGCGCAACCCATCGCTTTGAAGGTGCATCACAAAAGGAGAGGGCGCCGAGGGGCGGGGTATCTTCGATCTGCCCACCTCAACGGACGGGTGGAGCCGGAATGGCGTTAGGATTCACCGAACTCATCAAGAGCGGTGGAGGGATCAGGCCCTGTGAGACCGCGGCAACCGGCCCAACGGGGACACGGTGCCAACGCCTGCACGATGGGGTTGCGGAGACGCTCCTCGTTGGAACAACCGGAGGCGAGGAACGCCGTGAGAAGCTACGTCGAAGCCACGAGATCCAGAGTCGTCATCTACGACGGCGCGATGGGCACCTCCCTCCAACTGGCCGGGCTGACTGAAGACGACTTCGGTGGACCCGACCTCGACGGCTGCAACGAACTCCTCAACCTGACTCGCCCCGATCTCGTCCAACAGATTCACGCCTCCTACCTCGACGTCGGTGTGGATGTAATCGAGACCAACACATTTGGCGCCTTTGCCGTCCCGTTGGCCGAATACGGCATCGAGGATCGCGTCCATGAGATCAACGTCGTAGCTGCCCGCCTGGCCAGGCAAGTGGCCGACGACTTCTCGACCCGGCACCGGCGCCGCTGGGTTGCCGGCTCGATCGGCCCCGGCACGAAGTTCCCCACCCTCGGTCAGATCCGCTACGTCGATCTCCGCTCTGCCTACGAACAACAAGCCCTCGGCTTGCTCGAAGGGGGGGCCGACCTCTTCATCATCGAAACTCAGTTCGACCTGCTCGGGCTGAAGGCAGCCATCAACGGAGTACGCCTCGCGATGCACAGCGCGGGGATTCAGCTTCCAATCCAGGCACAGGTCACGATCGAGGCGACCGGCCGCATGCTGCCCGGAACCGAGATTGGGGCCGCCCTGGCAGCTATCGACCCGCTGGGCCCCGACGTCTTCGGCCTCAACTGCGCGACCGGGCCTACGGAAATGACGGAGCACATTCGCTACCTCTCCGAGCGGGCGCGGATGCCGATTGCGGTCATCCCCAACGCCGGCCTCCCTGAAGTCCGGGACGGAGAGATGTGCTACAACCTCTCGCCCGCCGAACTCGCCGAGTATCACACGAGGTTCGTCTCCGAGTTTGGAGTGTCCGTCGTCGGTGGATGCTGTGGCACTACTCCGGAGCATCTCCGGGCAGTCGTTGACGCGGTAGCCGACCTGCAGCCGGTCGCCCGTACGGCCCGCCATGAACCCGGCGCCGCCTCGACCTACTCGTTCACGCCCTTCCGGCAGGACACATCGTTTCTCATCATCGGCGAACGGACCAATGCCAACGGGTCCAAGCGATTCCGCGAGACCCTCCTGGCAGAGGACTGGGACGGCTGCGTCCAGACCGGCAAGGACCAGGTCAAAGAGGGTGCACATCTCGTAGACCTCTGCGTCGACTACGTCGCACGGGATGGAGTCGCCGACATGGACGAACTGGCCTCCCGTTTCTCGACCCAGATCAGCGTCCCGCTCGTGCTGGATTCCACCGAGCCGGAGGTCATGGAGGCCGGCCTGCGATGGATCGGTGGCCGGGCCGTGCTCAACTCCGCCAATCTGGAGGACGGCGACGGCCCTGGTTCCCGATTCGACCGGGTCATGTCTCTGGCGCGCGAATACGGCGCCGCGGTGGTTTGCCTCCTCATCGATGAGGAAGGACAGGCCCGGGATCTGGAGTGGAAGATGAGGATCGCTCACCGCATCCACGATCTGGCTATCGAACGACACGGGCTCGAACCCGGCGATCTCATCTTCGATCCGCTCACGTTTCCACTGACCACCGGCGGCGAGGATCTGCGCCGGGATGCCATGGCCACGCTCGATGCCATCCGGAGCATCAAAGAAGAACTCCCCGGAACCTTCACCAGCCTCGGTATCTCAAATGTGTCATTCGGGCTGAAGCCGGCGGCCCGGCATGTACTGAACTCCGTGTTTCTCAACGAAGCCCTCGAAGCGGGTCTCGACGGAGCCATCCTCCACGCCGCCAGAGTCATACCCCTCCACCGGATTCCGGACGACCAGCGGCAGGCGGCGCTCGACCTCATCTACGACCGCCGATCCGACGGCTACGACCCGCTCGAACGAATCCTCGAACTCTTCGCAGGCGCGACGGCAACGGCTGTTGAACGAGAGGATCGCGGCGGCAGGTCGGTTGAACAGAGACTCGAGCACCGGATCGTCGAGGGCGATCGCGATGGCCTCACCAATGACCTCAAAGAGGCCCTCCTCGGTCGGTCCGCCATCACCATCATCAACGACATCCTCCTGGCGGGGATGAGAAGGGTGGGTGACTTGTTCGCCGCCGGTGATATGCAGTTGCCGTTCGTACTCCAGTCGGCAGAGACGATGAAGGCAGCCGTCGGCTATCTGGAACCTCACATGGAAAAGGCCGATGGTGCCGGCAGGGGGTCGATCGTTTTGGCGACGGTAAAGGGTGACGTTCACGATATCGGGAAGAACCTCGTCGACATCATCCTCACGAATAACGGATACCGGGTGCACAACCTCGGCATCAAGGTCGGCATCACCGAGATGATCGAGAAGGCGCTGGAGGTGAACGCAGACGCCATCGGCATGAGCGGGCTGCTGGTGAAGTCCACCCTGGTCATGCGTGACAACCTGATCGAACTGTCCGACCGGGGGTTGGCCCACCTGCCCGTCATTCTCGGCGGGGCCGCGCTGACCCGGACGTACGTCGAACGTGACCTGCGTGAGCACTACCCGGGTCCGCTGTTCTACGGGAAGGACGCCTTCGCCGGGCTGGCAGTGATGGACGACATCGCCGCCGAGACCCACCTGACAGACCCCGACTTCGGTCGCGTAGCGGGTGGCCGGCCGTTGCCCCGGCGCCGGACCAAGGAAGCACCGCTAGCAGCGATCCCGAGCCGGTCGCCCGAGGTCGCCGGCGACAACCACGTTTTTGATCCGCCCTTCACCGGTTCCCGGGTGGTGAAAGGAATTCCCCTCGACGAAGTTGCTTCGTACCTCAACGAGACGGCGCTGTTTCGCAATCAGTGGCACTTTCGCCCCGAACCCGGAGAACCGGACGGCGATTTCAAGGACCGGATCCGGCCGGTGCTGCGCGACCAGTTCGATCGGGCGAAGCGCGACGGATTGCTGGTCCCGCAGGTCGTCTACGGCTACTTCCCGGTCAATGCCGACGGCAACGACCTGGTCGTGTGGTCCGACGAAGAGCGAAGTCGCGAGGTCAAGAGGTTCACATTCCCACGCCAGGCAAGCAGTCCGTTCTTGTGTATTGCCGACTTCCATCGACCGATCGGTACCGGAGCCGACTACGCCGCCTTTCACATCGTCACAGTCGGCGAGCAAGCGTCGGAACGGGCGGCCGAGCTGTTCGCAGGCCACCACTACGAGGACTACCTCTATCTGCACGGTCTGGCGGTGGAAATGGCCGAAGCTCTAGCCGAATACTGGCATCACCGCATCCGCACGGAATGGGGCTTCGCCGACCAGGACGGGCCGTCACTGGCCGGACTGTTTCGTCAGAAGTATCGCGGCGGTCGCTACTCGTGGGGCTATCCGGCCTGTCCGGAACTCGAGGACAATGAGACTGTCGCCGACCTCCTCGGCGCCGACCGAATCGGTGTATCGGTCGGTGAAGAAACCGGATGGCAATACCAACCCGAACAGACGACCTCGGCCATCATCTGCCATCACCCGCAGGCAAAGTACTTCATCGCTCGCTAGGGCAAACCCGGCCGGGCGTCGGCGCCCGCCTTTCCGTTGCTCCGATTAGACCGTCGGGCCACCGGGTAGGAAGCCAGAGCCGCTCACCCGTGTATTGCGAACCGCAGGAGGGCTCCCACTCCATGCTGATCGAGCAAGCTCGGAACGGTAATCTGATCAACACGACCGCCCATCCGGAGCACCTGCTCCATGGCCGCACCGACCACGTCATCAGTTGGCGAAACGAGCAAACCGCATCCGACGCACGCTTCTCCAAGGCGATCGAGTCTTCCGCAAGTAGTGCACACCACACCGTCTTTGGTGAAGCGGCCGGCGACGACGAGATGGTCGACGGCGCCCGCGTTCACCGCCTCGAGCACATTGGCGAGCCCAAGCGCAGCTCTGCCCCCCTCCTCGGCCGATTCGGCCACCCTGGTGGCCAGCTCTTCTTGTTCCTCGCGCACTGCCGTCTCGAGCAAACCATCAACTCGCTTGGCGACGTCGCTATCCGTCATGGTGTGCGGATCGATGACGAATGAGCCGATCAATCGATCGCGCAGGTACGGGTGAAGGGATGATCCGAACCTGGTGATGGTTTCCTCGTGGCCACCGACTATGACCTTGCCGAACGGAGTTGCCCGATGGTGTTCGAAGAGCCGGTCGGCCACCTGCCGGAAGTGCCGGCGTTCGAGTGTCTCAGCATGACTCCTGGCCCGGCGCTCATCGTATCCCGAGAACCCGCCGAAATTGCCCTTGTGTTCCTCCAGCTCTTCCACGAGCTCAAGGAGTCGGACTCCCGCGCCATCCCAGCTGTAAAGCCGGGCATGTTTGCGATCGACCACTGCCACCGCCACCAACTCGCTCGCGCGGACGCTCCTGAGCGGACGCAGATACGGTCGATCCGAGACCATTGCAACGTCCCACACCGGGGCCGGAAGAGGGAGGTACTCGAGGAGTCCGCCACCCTGACATGCGAACAAGGCAGTGGCCGGTGCCCGGTCGACGTCGATCCGATCACACATACTCATTACCGTCTCGAGATCGGCTCGCAGCGACATCTGAGCATCGTGGTCGAGGTCGCCGAACTCGCGAAACGGCTTCAAGAGGTCGCCGATTCGGGGACGCACCGCCGGGTTGAGGGCGTCTCGATTCACATAAACGGAGAGCACCGGATAGTCGGCGCTCTCGAAACGAGCGAGGCGATCGAGATGCATGAGCCTCCCTTGGGTTGGTCCGGGGGCGCGCCGGGGCAACACAGATTGGTGCGTAGACGCGGAACCCGGAGAGCCGGACAACAGAGGTGTGTGAGAAAACGTCACCTCGATTTCAGGCTACCCGCCGAGCGAGGTACTTGGGTGACCGATTTGGCCGGTCAGTGCCATACCGAGATCGTCTTGCAGATCGCGCACATCCTCGAGGCCCACCGACAGGCGGACCAGGGAGTCGGTGATCCCCATCGCCGTTCGCTGCTCAGGTGTGAGCTTCGAGTGAGTAGTGGTCGCCGGGTGAGTCACAAGGCTCTTGGCATCGCCCAGATTGTTCGAGATATCGAACAGATGGAGCCGGTTCATGAACTGGAACGCCGCCTCCCGACCACCCGCAATCTCAACGGAGACCATGGATCCCCCCGCTTCCATTTGCCTGCTCGCCAGCTCGGCCTGAGGGTGCGAGTCGGCGGTTGGATAGAGCACCCGGGCGACTCCCGGCATCTCGCTCAGGTACCCGGCCAGGGTTTCCGCGTTGCGCGACTGCTCCCTGACACGCAGATCGAGCGTCTCGAGGCTCTTGGCAACGACCCAGGCGTTGAACGGACTCATCGAGGGTCCGGTGTGGCGCTGGAACTCCTTGAGCGGACCGTCGATGAAATCCGATGGGCCGAGAACCGCCCCGCCCAGGGTTCGACCCTGACCGTCGAGGTGCTTCGTTGTCGAGTAAACGACGACATCCGCACCCAATTCGATAGGGCGTTGCAGAACGGGAGTCGCGAACACGTTGTCGACGATTACCCGGGCACCGACTGCATGGGAACGTTCTGCCACCGCCGCGATATCCACGAGTTCGAGCATCGGATTGGAGGGCGTCTCCAAGAACACCACCTTGGGGGGCACGGCCAGTGCCTCGTCCCAGGCGTCGAGGTCCCGGCCGTCGATGAAAACGGAATCGATACCCCACCGCCCGAGCAACGGGCCGAGAACTGCGACGGTGGAACCGAAGAGAGCGCGGGACGCCACAACGCGGTCACCTGTGTTGAGATCGCAAGCGAGGGCGGCAAAGACGGCGGCCATCCCGCTCGCCGTCGCCCTGCATGCTTCGGCCCCGTCCAGGAGTCGGAGACGTTCTTCAAAGATGGCGACGGTGGGGTTGCCGTAGCGGGTATAGATGTATCCGTCGGCATCGCCGCGAAAAACGGCTGCCGCTTCCTCAGCGGTCTCGTACACGTAGCCGGACGTCATAAAAATGCCCTCGGCCGTCTCGCCGAATGCAGTGCGCTCGTGTCCTCCGCGCACCTGGCTGGTCCTCGGTCGCCATCGATCCATGACGAAGTACCGTACTCGAACATTGCCGCCGGATGGCCGCCGTCGTAGTGTTCGGTCTCACGACCGTCGATCAGCAGGACCGCATGCTCAGCGCAAACCGTGACTGGACCGAGATCGTCGAGGTCAACCCTCCCGATCTCCCGGATATGTCGCACCTTCTTCTCGAGGGGGCGTGGTCGCACGTGCTCGTTACAGACAACGTGTTTGGAAAGATCAGGGTGTCGCCCTACGCATACTCGGCCCGGATAACCCACGACGTGCCGTCGGTCCATCCCACCGTGGTGGTTTCCACCCGGGACCGCAACATCCTCGCCATCGAGAGCGAGGTGCGAGGTGCGCTGGGCAACGGAGTGGATTCGTTTCTGGTAGTCATCGGCGACACGGTCCCCCAGATCGACCACTACGCCGATCACTATGAGGTCGTCGAACACCTGCGCGATCTCCAGAACCGGACGCCGCAGTTCGAGGTCGGCATGCCGACCCGCTTCCAGGCGTGGCAGTTCCGCCGCCGGATCGAGGCAGGCGGGCAGTTCTTCGTGGCCGGCCCGCTGCTCGATCCGGCCACCGCCGGGCGGCAGATCGACAAGTTGAAGATCCGCGACGACGACCCACCGGTCTACGTTATGGTGATCCCTCCATTCACTCTCGACTGGGTCCACCGCATGGAGGCCGTCGGAGCTGTCCCGGCCGGAGATGGCCTCAAGGCGGAGCTTGCTGCGCGGCCGGACGCGGACCGGAGGGCCTTTGGATGGGATGCAGCCGCATCGACTGCCGCCCGGGCGCGTGATGCAGGAGCAGCCGGCGTGATTCTCATGGGCCTTCGATTCGACACCGTCGTCGACGAAGCCGCCGAGGGTTGGCGCGGAGCCTCACAACGGCAGCCCTGATCCTCGGTGGCGACCAACCCGCGGCCCTGCGCAGAGGAACGCTCCGCATGGATTCTCACGCCATCTTCATCTCCCGTTTGGCGCATAGTCACCCCGGTCGGGTTGAATAGCGACAATGCGTTCTCGAACCTCTCTTCTAGTTGCGATGTTGGTTGTCGTTGCGGCTTGCTCATCTGCCGACTCCACGACAACACCAGACCAATCCACGTCGACCTCCAACAAACAGCCGACCACCACCTCAGGCGACACTGTGTCCACCTCCGCGCTGGGCACGACCCTGCTCGTCACCGACTGCGACGACCCGACCACCGACTTCGAGTCCTTCTGTGACGCCTACAGCCTGATTCGAGGCCACTACGTTGACGATATCGGCGACGCCGCTCTGGCAGCAGGAGCCCTCGAGGGATTGACCGCATGGGAGATCGAACGTGGGAGCGGCGCCCCCGATGAGGTCACCTGTTCTGAGCCGAGCGACGCCTTCTCATCGTTCTGCGATGCGCTCGTGGCGGCCATCGACGAGAAGGACGCCAGCCTCGGAGAAGCAGTCGAAGCTGCCCTGACCGGCATGGTCAATGTCGGCCTCGACGACCCCTACAGCGTCTACCTCGATCCCACCGCGCTCGAGAACTTCAGAATCGACACCTCCGGAAGCGTCGAAGGCATCGGTGCATTGGTGCGTGGTGAAGACCCGACGGATCCGGAAGATGACGTCTGTTCGCTGCTCTCGGAGACGTGTCACATGGTCATCGTTCAGCCACTGGAGGGAAGTCCGGCGGAAGCGGCCGGACTTCAAGCCGGCGACTACGTAGTGTCCGTTGATGGGAAAGACGTCGAAGGCAAGCTTCTCGACGAGATCGTGGCCATCGTGCGGGGCCCCTCGGGAACGGACGTAACGCTCGGCATCGAACGCGAGGGGGTACTCCTCGAGTTCACGGTGACGAGGGCGGCGATCTCCGTACCCAACGTCGAGTCCGAGGTGCTCGAGTCGGGAGTCGGGTATCTCCGGCTCGTCAGCTTCGCCAGCAACGCGGACGAGGCGATCCATGAAGCGCTGGACGAGTTGCTCTCCGGTGGAGTGACCGAAATCATCTTCGATCTGCGCAGCAACCCGGGCGGATCCCTGGACGCAGCGGTCAACATCGCAAGTGAATTCCTGGATGATGGTCTAGTGGTGAAAACCGAGGCACCGGACGACACGCTCGAATACCGGGTTCAGAACGGCGGCCTGGCCACCAGCGATGACGTCAAGCTGATGGTGCTGGTCGACCGGGCGAGCGCGTCGGCTTCAGAGGTCGTAGCCGGCGCACTACAGGAAGCCGGTCGGGCGACGATCATCGGTGAGGTCACCTTCGGGAAGAACACCGTGCAGCAGCAATTCAATCTGGGCAATGGCGGCGCTATCAAGCTCACCATCGCTCGATGGCTGACGCCGGGCGGGGTGGATCTGGGAGACGGCGTTCGGCCCGACGTCGTCATCGAGATCGACCCGGACGCTGAAGTCGACCCGTGGATCGACGCGGCGCTGCAACTCCTCGGGCGCTGACCCCCACCATTTTCTCCGCAATGCTGCGTACGGAAAACACACCATTGCATTGCGCAGAAAACAGGAACAGGTCGGGTTAGGCGCTCAAGCCGGTCGGACAGGACACTCCGGTCCCGCCCAGGCCGCAATACCCGTTGGGGTTCTTGCCCAGATACTGCTGGTGGTAGTCCTCCGCGTAGTAGAACTCGCCGGCGGGAGCGATCTCCGTGGTGATCTCTCCGTAGCCGTGTGAAGCCAGTTCGGTCTGAAAGAGATCACGCGACCGCTCGGCGGCGTCGAGCTGTCGATCTGTGCTGGCGTAGATCGCCGAACGATATTGCGTACCCACGTCGTTGCCCTGCCTCATTCCCTGGGTGGGATTGTGGCCCTCCCAGAAAGCGCCGAGCAACCGGTCGTAGCCGACCACGGCCGGATCAAACACCACCAAAACCACCTCGGTATGGCCGGTCCGTCCGGTACACGTTTCCTCGTAGGTCGGATTCGGCGTGGACCCACCGGCATATCCGACCGCGGTCGAGTAAACCCCTTCCATCTGCCAGAACACGCGCTCGGCGCCCCAGAAACAGCCCATCCCGAACACGGCCGTCTCCAGGCCGTCTGGAAACGGTGGAACAATGCGATTGCCGTTCACGAAGTGCGTTGCGGGGACGCGGATCGGTTCGGCGCGTCCCGGCAAGGGTTTGTCGGTGCTTTCCTTCTCTGGGCGGCGGTACCAGGCCATAGGATCTCCTCGTCGTCGGTTCGACGGTAGCCCGTCAGGTGAGCTATTCATCGTTGCGGTGTGGTCAAAACAACGGGGCGGCAATCCACGGGCGACGTGCCACAGCCTCTCGATCGCTACCGGCTCGGCCTTCGGTGGGCGATCTGCCCCGGCGCGCAGGCCATCGCTCGCTTCACCGGCCGAATCCGGCGTCCAGACTGGATGCGATCGATAGGAACCGGCTTCTGCTCCCCGACCCGCGCAACCGACAACTAGCTTCGAGACTGTGAAGCGCCTGATTCTGCTCCGCCACGCCAAATCCGACTGGAATGCCGAGTTCGGTTCCGACCATTCGCGGCCCTTGAACGAGCGCGGGATGGCTGCCGCCAGAGCAATCGGGGTTGCACTGGCTCGTTCGGATCAGACTCCGGATCTGGTGGTTTCGTCATCTGCCCTCAGGGCCCAGTCGACCGCCTTCCTGGCGGCAGATACGGGTGGATGGAACTGCGAAATCCGGATCACCGACGAGCTGTACGGGACATCCGCCGGATCGGTCTTGAGCATCGTCACCGACACGGCCGACGATGTTGCTCGTCTCATGCTCGTGGGACACGAACCAACCTGGTCGACCACGGCGGGCGTGCTGATCGGTGGTGGTCGAGTCAGGGTCACGACCGGATCCGCCGTCGCCATCGACCTTCCATCCTGGGAACTTGCCGAACCAGGGCGTGGGGAACTCGCCTGGATGTTGACGCCCCGCCTCTTCACAGACGGCGAGTGGGATCTCGGCAACATGGCTCCTGACTCCGGCTGAGTCTTTCTCAGGTGCTTCTTCAGTCCACTTCACCGTTTCCTAACGAGTGCCTTCGATCATGTCGGTAGAGGCTCTTGAAAGGAGACCCAACATGCGAAAGACTCTCGCAACCCTGGTGGTAGGCGCAGTCGCCGCAATCGGCATATCAGCCGGCGCGGCCGTACTCGCTCCGACCACTGCTGTGGCACAGGAGGACGAGGCCGTCGAAGAAACCGCCGGGACGCTCGAAGATGTGCTCGGTGAACTCGTCGGTGAAGGAGTCATCACCCAGGAACAAGCCGACGTGGTGGCTGATCGAATCCGGGAGCGCGGGCCGCTGAATCGCTTCGGCCACCACCGTGGCGGCGGCGGACATCTCGAGACGGTGGCCGGCCTCCTCGAGATCGACGTAGCAGACCTGGCGGAAGCGCTTCGTGACGGGCAGTCGATCGCCGACCTAGCCGGTGCGGAGAAGACCGGGGCCGTGATCGACGCCCTCGTCGCAGAGGCTACAGACCGCCTGAATCAAGCCGTCGCCGACGAGCGGATCACCCAGCAGGAAGCCGACGAGAAAGTCGTGGAGATCACCGAACGCATCACCGATATGGTGAACGGTGAGCTGCCGGACGGCTTCGAGGGTCGCCGAGGCTTCGGCCCGAGGGGCGGCGGGCACTTCGGTCCACAACCCGATGACGCTGCCGATACAAGCGCCTGAGCGCTGCCCAACCCAACCAGGAGCCCCGGGTGTTCTCGCACCCGGGGCTCGCCAGTCCTCCTGGTCTTCCACGGCGAGGCGGGCACAAAACCGCGACGGATCACTCCACAGAACGCGGAAGCCTGAGCGAGAAGACACTCCACCCGTCTTCGAAGCGGTAGTCGAGCTCACCACCCATGAGACGGGCGAGGTGACGGCTCACCGTGAGCCCTAGCCCAACCGAAGCCGGTTGTCCTTTCGGATCGTGCGCACGGTGATAGGCATCGAAGACCGCCGTCCGGTGCTCCTCGGGAATGCCCGGACCGTCGTCGCGAACTTCGAGGATCCCATGCGCGTCAGATTTGGAGAGCACGACCTCGATGTGTGGCCCGCCGTACCGAAGCGCGTTGGTGACCAGATTGCGAACGACCTGGCGGAACCGGGCCGGGTCGGCGTCCACCTTCACGGTGTTACCGGTGACGCCCACCCGTGATGCCTTGAGTTCGGAGAGGCCGACCAGGATGGCGGCCAGCTCATCGACCAGTTGCACCGGCTGCGGGACCACCGTCACTCCGTCGATATCGGCGCGGGCGGCCACCAGGAGGTCCTCGACGATGTGCGCAACATCGGTTCCCTGCTGGGCAATGAGCGCAACGAATTCGGCGATCTCGTCGTTCGTGAATGACGTGAGGTGGTCCCTGAGCTCCTGCGCGAGACCGACGACGGCAGTCAACGGCGTCCTCAGTTCGTGACTAACGCCCGCCACGAACTCGTCCTTGGAGGCCACGAGCTCGGTCAATCGAGCGTGGGCGGCCTCACGTTCCCAGTGAGCGGCGATCATCCGCGCACCGGCCTGGAGAAGCTCCAATTCATCCTCGCCCCACTCCTGGTGGCTTGCCGCGTGGGAGAACCCGATGACTCCGGCCAGAGCCCCGTCGACACTGATCGGCAGCTTGAGATCCGAGATCCGAGGAGTGGGTGCATTCTCGTACCAGGCTCGATCCGCCTCGTTGATCGAACCCAGACCATGGCTATAAGGGCACCCGTCCCGGAGTCGAGCCCAGGCGGATGGGATCCGGGCAAGCGGTACTCGCTTCCAGTACTCATAATCGTCCGCAGTTACTTCGACCCCGGGCGCAACAGAGGTCAGCAACTTGACGAGGGTCGGGCCGGTTGTCGGATCGTTCTCGACGACATCAACAAACCCGAACGAAGAACCGGAAGCGTCCCGCATCGCTTCAACGGCCCGCTCGAGTGCCGACTCATCCGGACCGAGCAACAACTCTCGCGCACAAATGGCGAGCGCACGCTGATATCTGAGCTGACGGTCCGATGCAGCGAGAGCCGCTTCCAGCTGATATCTGGTCGTGTGACGCTCCCAGAAGGCACCAACCATCTGCGTGGCCGCGCCGAGCAGGGCGACTTCGTCATCGCTCCACGACAGGCCGCGAGCGGCGGCGATCCCCATGTGACCTACCCACTCGCCGGCGATCAGAATCGGGATCTTCAGGACTTCGTCGGTGAATCCGTCGAAGTGTTGATCGCGCTCGCTCCCGGCGAGAGCTTCGACCCTGTACATGAACGGTTCGCCCGCCGACAACGCCTCACGGGCGGCCGGCATGGTCGACCACGAGACCATCTTCCAGCCGTCCAGACCGACACCATCGCGCCCATCGGCAGAGACGGTGATGACGTTCTCGGCGGCAAAACCGATTTCAGCGTCCTCTACGTTGCGATCGATGAACAGATACTGGGCTTCGGTCGCAGACAGCAACGCCCGCGCCGCCACCTCGAGTGCGGATGACTCATCGGTGGTCAGGAGTGAATGGGCGCACGCCGCAATGGCCTGCTCATAGCGCAGGCGGCGACTCATAGGTTCATCCGCAGAATTGCGGAAGATCGCCACCATTGCGCCGGCTCCGTTCAAGTTGTGCACCCGTCGACGTTGCCGCCCGGTGCGTCGACATACAAGTACTTATCGAAGAGACAAAGGCGCTCCTTGAAGGGTATGTTTCCCGGATGGGTAGCAGATATTTCACCCCCAAGCTCTTCGCATTCCTCCGCGACCTCGCTCAAAACAACGACCGGGATTGGTTCAAGGCCCATCAGTCTGACTACGAGCAATATGTGCGTGAACCGGCGCTCGACTTCATAACCGATTTCGCCGGCCCATTGGCAAAGATCTCAGATAACTTCGTAGCCGACTCCAGGACCGTTGGTGGTTCGCTTTTCAGAATCCAGCGAGATACGCGGTTCAGCAAAGACAAAACGCCTTACAAGCCGAACACGGGAATGCAGTTCCGCCACATTGCCGGCAAGGATGCCCACGCCCCCGGCTTCTATCTGCATCTTCAACCGGGCGAATGCTTCCTCGGGGTCGGCCTGTGGAGACCGGAGACCAAGGCTGCCTATCAGATTCGGCAGCAGATAGCCGACCACCCCGCCGACTGGAAGAGGGCAACGCGCGGCACGCGCTTCACCGATGTGTTTGCGCTGACCGGCGATTCGCTGGTTCGCCCTCCGAAAGGCTACGACGGGAATCATCCACTGATCGACGACCTCAAACGCAAGGATTTCATCGCCTCGACGCGGCTGACTCAAAGCCAGCTCACGTCGGATCAGCTCATGGAGGATGTCACCGACTACTGCAGGCGCGGGGCGCCCTTCATGAAGTTCCTCTGCGAGGCGGTCGGGGTACCCTTCTAGCGGTGGTGAGCGCCGGGCTGCTGCCGGTCATTCCCGAGCAGGCCCGGTCTCGTCTTGAGGGAGATGAGGCGCCGGGGATACTCGGAAACCGGACCGCATACCGTCACCATCCGTGTGGTTGCCGCCGAAGGACACGTCCGGCGCTCCGACCTATCACACCGATTCGGCTAGCCAGTCTGACGAACCCTCCAGCAAGAAGAGACTGATTTCGTGGGCGCGATCAAGGGCATCGCACAGTTGTTCTCGACCCATGAACGCCTCAGTGAGAGAGACCTCGACCCGACCGACGATCGTCAAGCTCCTCTGGGCGGCATCCGTCACGGACGCGAACGAATCGATAGCCGACACCTCCAACGGAAGATCTGTTGCTCCGATCCCGGCCAGGTCGGTGGCCAGCACGAGAAGATCCGGCGGGTACGGCAAAGGAGGTAACGCCCAGTTGAAATAGAGCGGAAGATGATGCAGATCCTCGGGCTCTGTGAACTCTTCTCCGAGTTCTTCGAGTTGATCCTCGAATGCCATCACGACCCGCGGATCAACCTCGAGAGCCAGGTGCAAGTCGAGAGGGCCGCCGCACGCTTCCTCGGGGTGCAGGACCACCTCCCACGACTGACGCATCGAGTAGGTCTCCACAAAGTGCCGCTCGTCGTGCACATGGAAGTGGTGGTCAACCGCGTGGTCTTTCAAGTCCGCGATGAACCCCGGTATGTCAACCGCCGCCAAGGGATTCCTTTCTTCCTGCCGCCCACAGGGTTGCAGATCCACGGCTTGAACTCAATGGGGGCAACCGGCCCCAACCCGGGATCAGGGACGCACTACAGGCGAGTCACTTCCTTCGCCGGAGTCACCGCCACACCGCCCATCACCGTCGAGGCCTCGATGATCAGATGCGGAGCGTCGTCGGGGACCTCCTGTTTCCTGGCGCTGTTGGCATGACCTCCCATGAACGCCCAGCCCTTCAACTCGACGTTCCATCCGCGCGGCACGCGGATCTCGACGCCTCCCATGATCGTGATGACCTTGAGGTGGGCGCCCGCCGGGTCGAGAGTCACCATAGTGAGGTCCATCTCCATGCCACCCATCCCCGTGATCACCGTCCCGGATCGCAACGCCTCAGCCTTGCCGACCCAGTTCCGACCTCCGGTCATGGTCACCGTCTGGAACACGTCGCTGTCTTCATCGCCTACTTCTGGGATCAACTGCTTGGCAACCTGGGCCGCGATGAGGGCCACCAGATCGAATAGCAGGGCCCACTTAATGAACTTCATCCATGCACGTTTCATACGATCACCTCTCCAACATATTCTGTCAGGTTGCGACGGGCTCCGTCAGTCGACGTCGAAACGAGTCCCGATGGCGGACGGAGGATCGCTGCCAAGGATGCCGCGCAGTGCCGGATACCGGTCGGTGAGGCTGCGTACCCGGTCGCTGTAGACCAGGACGAGCGTGAAGATCATGATCGGGAAGGGCAGCGTGCCGAGGACCTGGGTCAGGTCGGGGAAGACATCCTGGAGCTTGATTGCAGAGAACTGCAACGCTCCGAAGAGGTACACCCCGAACGCCGCCCTGTACGGATGCCAGCCTCCGAAGATGACGATGGCGAGCGCAATCCACCCCAGGCCGGTCGTGTGGCCTTCCGACCATCCGATCTTGGCACCGAGTGAGTATGCCGCCCCTCCCATGCCGACCAGGGCGCCCCCACCGGCCGCGTAGAGGTAGCGGAGTCGATTGACCGGTACTCCTCTCGAATGGGCGGCTTCAGGCCGTTCGCCGACTGCCTGTAGCTTCAACCCCCGGCGGGTGCGGAACATGAACCAGTAGGTAACGAAGATCAACACGATGCTGCCGTAGACGATCAGGTCGTGTTGAAAGAAGACTTTCCCGACAAATGGGATGTCTTCCAGCAGCGGGATCGGACGGTAGGCGACGGTTGGGCCCGGAACGCGGACATATGGATCCCCGAGGAATGCGCTCAGCTCGCCGGTCAGCTGGAATAGCACGAACCCCACGGCGACCTGATTGAGACGGAGCGCAATGCTCGAATAGGCGACCAGGAGAGCAGCCAGCGCCGACACCAGCGCCGCCGCCGAGAAACCGACGATTACCGAGCCACTCTCGTAGGCGCCGGCGAATCCGACCATCGCCGACAGCAGAACGGTTCCGTCGAGAGACAGGTTGATGACGCCTGCCTTCTCGGTGATTGTCTCTCCGATGACGATGAAGATCAGGGGTGTCGACGCAGCGAGAATCGAGGCGAGTGTCGCTTCCATCAGCCCACCTCTCCGGGAACGATCGGTGTCTCCGGTGGCCCGACCGCCATTCCGTCCGATCGGTCCTGTCTACGCGCCTGCCAGCCCTGCGCCAGGATCGTGAACAGCACCAGCACGCCCTGCAATACACCGCCGACAGAGGAGTCGAGCCCGAGTTTCAACGGAAGGAGCGTGCTGCCCACGGCCAGCATGGCAAACACGAAGGCGATCGGTGCGATCCAGCGTGCCGCATAACCGGCCAACATCGCCACCAGGATCGCCAGAAATCCATACCCACCGGAGATGGACGGCACGAGCTTGTGATGAAACCCGGTCGCCTGGACGGCACCGGCTAGGCCAGCCAGTCCTCCACCGAGGGCAAAGGCGGCCAGCATGTAGCGGCCCGTGGGAATTCCGAGAAGGAAGGCGCTACGCATGTTCTTGCCGACGGCCTTCAGCCGCAGACCGAAGCGCGTGCCGCGCAGCAGGTAGAACACCACCAGCACGGCGATCACCGCCACGAGAACGGCGACCCAGGAGAGTCGGGTCGAACCCAGCGTCGGGAGCCACGACTCTCGGGGGAACGGTTCGGTTCCACTGGTCGAGGCGACGCCCGGTCGCTTCCATGGTCCAAGCACGAGATAGACGGCGAGCGCCTGAGCCACGAAAAACAACCCGAGACCCCCGAAGATCTCGTTGACCTTTCCATACGTCCTGAGCAGACCGGCGAGGAAGGCCCAGAACCCTCCGCCCACGAATCCGGCCAGCAAAGCCAGCGTCACAATCAACCAGGTAGGACCGGAAACCTCTCGGGCAACTAGCGAAGCGGCGATCGCACCGAAGACGATCTGACCCTCGACGCCGATGTTCCAAAGCCCGGCAGCAAACGTGATGAGCAGGCCGGCGGCCGCCAGGACCAGCGGTGCCCACACCATCAGCGTATCGCCGAACCTGGCGGTGCTACCCAGCGACCCGTCGATGATCACACCAAGGGCCTCAAACGGGTTGGCGCCGGCGACGAGGAGCAACAGAATGCCTACCACCAGCGCCATCGCCACTGCCAGGACCCCCGTCCGGCTGCGTTTCCAGAGATCGGCGAGATTCATCGACTCACCTTCCCCCCGATGAGGTGACCAAGTTCGTCGACACTCGATTTGCGCGCGCTCACTTCCGCAAGAACAGATCCGTTGAAGAACACGAGAATCCGGTCGCTGTATTCGAGCAGCTCATCGAGGTCGGCTGAGGCAAAGACGATCGCCGTGCCGTCTTCCCGTCGTAGCAGAAGCTGTTCCCAGACCCAGGCTGCTGATTCGATGTCGAGGCCGCGCGTCGGATGTTCCATCAGCAGGACCGAGAGGTTCTCTTGCAGCATGGCGAGGAGAAGACGCTGTTGATTACCACCGGAGAGCGACTCGGCGGTGGACTCGGGAGTTCCCTTGATGAAGTGTTCAGCAATGTCACGGGCGGCTTCTTCTCTGGCACCATCCCAGTCGATACGAAAACCATCGCGACGACCGGCGAGAACGAAGTGCTCGGTCAGTGTCAGTCCGGCCACGAGGCCCTCCTCGAGACGGCCGGCCGGAAGGAACTGCACGCCGGCTGCGAGATACCCGCGGTATCCGGTCCTCGTGAGGTCCCGTCCCCCCACCTTGATCGCCCCGGCTTGCGCCCGCCGCAGGCCGGAGAGAGCGTCGAGCACGATCCGCTGGCCGCTGCCCTCCAGCCCGGCCAGCCCGATCACCTCGCCTTCAGTCACCTCGAGGTCGAAGTCCTCAACGCCGACCATCCGGTCATGCACCCCGAGCCCGGATACAACCAGACGGGGTGGGCCCAGGCCGACGACGGGCCGCTCGCCCACCTCCACTTCGCCGCCGAACATCAGCTCGACCAATTCCGAAGCCGGACAGGGGAGATCTCGTTCTCCCACGACCGCACCGGCCCGTATGATCGTGACCCGCTCGCACAGTTCCTCAACCTCTTCCAACTTGTGCGAAACGAAGACCACGCTCATTCCATCTGCGGCGAGCTCACGCAACGTTGCGAACAGCTTGAGGCGTTGCGGTGCCGAGATGCCCGTGGTGGGTTCATCGAGGATCAACACACGGGCACCCAGCCACAGCAACCGGAGGATCTCGAGCTGTTGACGCTCACCAACCGTGAGCCTCCTGGTCGGCGTATCAGGATCGAAACTGAAGTCGAAGCGCTCGGCCAGCGCGGCCAAATCGCGGGCAGCTTCGCGCCGGTTCACCCGCTCTGGGCCGGGACTGCCGATGAGGAAGTTGTCGAGCACCGTGAACGGCAAGAACACGAGTGGATCCTGATGCAGCATGCCGATGCCGTGCAGCATTGCGTCGGCCGGCGTCCTCAGTTCGACCGGTTCTCCATCAACAAGGATCTCGCCGGAGGTTTTCAGGTGAAAGCCCGACAGGACCTTCATGAGGGTGGACTTGCCCGCCCCGTTCTCGCCGAGCAGCCCGTGGAGCTCCCCGGATGCGACGCTGAGGTTGACTCCGTCGTTGGCGCGCACCGGTCCGAAGTGCTTGTGGATCTCACGCAGCTCGAAGCCCATGCGGGGAGACTAACGCGGCGACACCGTCGCGCGGCTGGTCCCGGGGAATTAGCCATTGGCAATGGGCCCTAGGCAATTGGCAATTGGCAATTGGCAATTGGTCAAGAGCCTGCGGAGGTTCTGAGTTGTAGGTTCTGAGTTATCGGTAGCCCACGTAGAACCCAAAACCTAGAACCTAGAACATTGAGAGGGGGAGGGGATTGCTCCCCTCCCCCTTCTTCGTATCGGGCCTTTTGTTCTATTCGCCTGAGGCGCTTTCTCCCGTGATGCCTTCGAGCAGCTGCTCCGTGTACCAGATCTGGAAGTCCGTAGCTTCCTCGCCGTCGGCGAGATAGACGCTTCCATCCTGGTAGTTGAGGGGCCCGGTGAAGAGATTGATGTCTCCCGAACCCAGACCGGCGATGAAGTCATCGAGGTCGGAAGAAGCGTCGGCCGAGAGACCGTCGCCACTCACCCACCCGACGGCCGTCTTGGTGTTGTCGGTGAGGTTGTCCCAGTCCGGTCCGTTCCATTGCCAATCGGCTTTGAAGTCACCATTGACGACCGAATTGACGATCTCTAGATAGGCCGGTCCCCAGTTGAAGTAGGGGGTGCCCAGGCAGATCTCCGGCGCCTCTGCGCACGCACCTTCGAAGTCGTAGGGAACGGACCAAACGGCCTCGCCCTCGCTCGCCCGTTTCCCTGCCTCCACCAGTGCTTCAGTGGTGTCAATGCCTGAGATCAGCACGTCGGCACCGGAGTCGAGGAACTCGTTGGAGACCTGTGTCGGATCCAGAGTGAACCCGGGAATATTGAACCAGAACCCGATCCAGGTCACTGCGAAGTCCAGCGCGGTCGTCTCACCGCGGTAGTTCTCCCAGCAGTACTTGGCTCCGAGATACGCTGAGTTGACCAGCCGTTGGGTTTCGTCGTTGGTGAGCGGACCCACGTAGCCGATCGACCCGGTCTGAGTAGTCAACCCGGCTGCGCAACCGGCAATCATCTTGCCGAACTCCATTTTGCCCATCACATTGCCCAGGTTGTCGAGACCGGCGAACGCCTTGCCATCTTCCCAGGCGCTGTCCCCGGACGACCAGATCATCGGTACATCGGGATTCTGCTCGGCAGCCAGAAGGACACCGTCCTTCATATCGTCCGACGTGGCAAAGACGAGCTGCGCACCCAGGGCAATGAGGTCGGCCGCCACCTGATCAACAGTCTTCTCCGGCAGGTCGGCCGGATTGACTTTGTCCTGCACGATCATCTCGGCACCGGTGAGTTCGGCGACGTACTGACCCGCCTCGAAGTGTGCCTGGCTCCAGCCGTGGTCGTTCTGTGGTCCAACCAGGATCATTCCGAATTTGAAACCCTCGGCATCAACGGGTTCAGCGTCGCCGCAGGCTGCGGCGACGAGTGCGAACGCGACGAACACCAAGAGAACGCGGGATACCTTCGTTCTGGACATTCCCTTCCTCTCCTTGTTACGAAAAAGCCGACAAACCGGCAGAACAAGTGTCCGCCGCTGCCCGACCTGAACACTAGGGACCATCGTCACAAGGTAGAAACCGAGACGCAGGAATCGAGCAATCGGTAATCGCCACTTCGCAGGAAGCTGTGAGCAATGAGCCTCAAGAGTGACTGCCGGCGCGGTAGAAACCCAGAACCCAAAACCTAGAACTTCTCACCGCTTGCTAGTTATTCGGCGTGAAGACGCGCTTGGCCGTCTCGATCTGACCGGCATAGGAGTCGCCGTCCTCTGTCGAGCGCAGCCTTTCCAGGAGCTCGCCAAGCTCATCCTCGAGCTCTTGCTCGCCTGGACGCTCTATGACCCGGACCAGGGCTGCGTATCCCTCGGCCATCGCAGACTCCACCTCAGATCGACCTTCGTCGGCCGACAATCGAGCGGCCAGAAACTCGGCTATCGACTCTTGATACCGTTCGAGCGCCAGGAGCGTCGCCCCCACCATCCAGTGGCCTCGCGCGATCGCAACCGACCCCTTCTCCAACTCGACGGCCAACCGCACGTTGGTTCGGGCGGAGTCAAGCGCAGCGGTGAGGTGGTGCCGGTTGATCTCGATCCCATCTTCATTCCAACCCGGCCAGGCAAACGAGGCGAGGTTGAACGCTATTGCCTTGACCGCGCTCCGGAGGTCGTACGCCTGGTCCGAGCCGGCCGACCGCGCCAAGCCAAAAGTGATCCCGGATCGAGCAATCGCCATTGCTTGGTCCAGATCTTTGCGCTCCCAGTAGGCCTCATTCGCCAACGAGCGAAAGACATCGAGTGCTTCGACGGGGTCGGTTCCGTCGGCCAGGTACTCGACCAGGGCAGCCATGTCCTTGTGAGCGACGAGTTGGCGAGCAGTATCGATGAGACCCTCCATGGTGGTCGGAGCATAACGATGGGGCGAGTCCGGTGCCCTGAGAACGAGGGCAATTGGCAATTGGCAATTGGCCCATCGCCGTAGGCAGAGGCCGGGTTATGTGAGATCGTCTCCAGGCGCCGGTAGAACCTAGAACCCAAAACCTGGAACCGCCCACCCGCGACCCGCGACAAGGGACCAGCGACTCAGGAAACCCGGTGCCCTGAGAACGAGGGCAATTGGCAATTGGCAATTGGCCCATCGCCGTAGGGCTGGCAGGAATCCGTGGAGCGCCGGTAGAACCTAGAACCCAAAAGCTGGAACCGCCCACCCGCGACCCGCGACAAGGGACCAGCGACTCAGGAAACCCGGTGCCCTGAGAACGAGAAGTATCGGTGGCTGGCAATTGGCAATTGGCCCATCGCCGTAGGCAGAGGTCCGTGTATGTGAGATTGTCTCCAGGCGCCGGTAAAACCTAGAACTCAGAACCTAG
>JARGFH010000037.1 GCA_029210695.1 Acidimicrobiia bacterium | reverse complement strand
GACATCCGCAACGCTTCAGCAGTAGCAACCATCCCCCAACACTACACCGGTTCGCCATTTCAGCGACAGACCACTAGGTTATGAGTTCTAGGTTATGAGTTTCGTCTGCATAGCCCGGGTTGGTAGATAGGGTCCAGCACACTGTGTCCGACCTCGAATTGATATACGTCGCCGATCCGATGTGCTCCTGGTGTTGGGGGTTCGCTCCGAGCATCGAGGCGTTGGCGGATCACCATCCTGAGCTTCCCATCAAGGTCGTCATGGGCGGACTACGGCCGGGAGCTGCCGCCGAGGCTCTCAGCGACGGAATGCGCAGCTATCTCACCCGGGCATGGACGGCGGTGGGAGAACGCTCCGGACAACCTTTCGATCACAGATTCCTCGATCGGGACGACTGGGTGTACGACACCGAACAGGCAGCCGTGGCGGTGGTAGCGATGCGTCAGATCGATGAATCCCAGGCCCTGCCGTTCCTCACCCGAGTTCAGCGCGCCTTTTACTCCGAAGGCGTCGACGTCACCGACCCCGGCGTCTACCCCGACCTCGTCGACGAGTTCCCCGTCGATCGCGGTGAGTTCCTCACCACGATGGCATCCGAGGTCACGAAGAAGCTGACCTGGGGCGACTTCTCGCTCTCCCGGCGCTGGGGTGTCGGCGGATTCCCTGCGCTGCTGGCCCGGGATGGCGAAGCGGCCGCCTATCTCACCGCAGGTTGGGCGTCACCGTTGGATGCCGATGCGGCCCTGCATGCGTGGCTCGAGGACCGGACGCCTGGAACTGTCGAGGCGCCGTCGTGCGACCTCGATGGCGAGGTCTGCTGACAATTGGAGCATCGATCCGATTGAACTCCGCCAGAATGCGCTCATGGCAATCCACCGTGTAGCCGCTGACGGATTCGGTTCGGCTGCGGAGGCCTACGAGGCAGCCCGGCCCGGCTATCCGGCCGAAGCCGTCGATTGGGTGATGGCGAACCTGGCAATCGACCCGGCCGCGATCCTCGTCGATCTTGCCGCCGGAACCGGCAAACTCACCAGATTGCTCGCCGAGCGTGGCGCCCGGCCGATGGCCGTCGAGCCTGTTGCCGGGATGCGAGCCCTCCTGCACCGCACCGCACCGGATATCCCGGTAGTCGCCGGCGTTGCCGAAGCCCTGCCGCTCCGAACCGGCGCCGTCGACGCGATGACTATCGCCCAGGCCTTCCACTGGTTCGACAACCCTGCCACACATGCGGAGCTCGGCCGTGTGCTCCGGCCGGGCGGAAGAATCGGCCTGCTCTGGAATGCTCGCGATCGAACCGTTGACTGGGTCGATGCGGTGTGGTCGATCATGGATCGAGTGGAGAAGCACGCCCCATGGAGAGACCATGATCAAACGCGCTCCTCTGCTGCCTGGAGGATCCCCGGCTTCTCCCGGTTTGATGCCGCCCGGTTCTTCCACGAGCAGGTCGCCTCTCCACCTATGGTGGTGCAGCGCCTCGCCTCAGTCAGCCATGTGGCCGTCCTGCCGGAGGTGGAACGCCGCGCCGTACTCGATGAAGTCAGGCAGATTCTCGACCACCATCCCGACACGACCGGCCGGGCTGAGCTATCGATCCGCTATCGCGTCGAATGCTTTGTCGCAGAACGACTCCCGGGTGGCCGGTCGAGTTGAGCCGGTGCGCAGGGTACCCGTCACGTTATTGCCGAACTGCTCCTCAAGATTGAGCACGGGTTTTGCCGATACCAGTGAGAGAGGTAAACGACGGGAGCAGGAATGGTCGAGGAACTGTGGCTTTCCATTTGCAGCGCAGATCGCGCCCTCGCCGATCACAGCGGGCGCACGGCCATCCTCGCCGCCGCCCTCGGTAGAGCCGTCCACTTCAGCCCGATCCAGGTCATCCAGGTACAGATCGCGGCCCGCCTCCACGACATCGGAAAGGTCGAAGTCGAACGCCGCCTCCTCGACAAACCCACCAAACTCAGCCCGTTCGAGATGATCGAGGTCGCCCGCCACCCGCTCATCGGCTTTCAGATGCTCACGGGTCTGGTCGACGAAGAGATCGCCCAGGCAGTTCTCTGTCACCACGAACGATTCGACGGACGGGGCTATCCGGTAGGCCTGAGGAATTCGGAGATCCCGCTCACGGCCCGGGTGTTGTCGGTGGCCGATGCGTTCGATGCCATGACCAGCGACCGGGCATATCAGCATCCCCAACCCGTCCATCAAGCACTTCAGGAACTCCGCGACAACGCAGGCACCCAGTTCGATCCAGACATCGTCGATGCCATGCACGACCTCGTTGTCACGTCGTGGCAGAACGGGATTCCCAACTGGATGGAACTCACCGCCTGAGATCCGAAGCCCGGGCGAAGACCCGGGGGTTCCTTCGCTGGATCGTCTCGTCGAAAGAAGCTAGGCATCCAGTTCGGACAGAACAGACGTGAACCATTCGATCGATCCTTCGGTGATGGGGTCGAGCACCATCTGCACGTGGTCGATCCCCAATCCGGCATACCGGCCGAGCACATCGGCGATTTCGGCGGGCGAACCGGCCAGCGGGTTCTTGCCCTCCTGCTCGGCGTCGCCGTGGATCCGGCCACGACCGCCCGGAAGTGTGGCGAGCACGGCAACCGTCTTGGAGATCTCGGAGGAGTCCCGACCGACTGCCTCACATGCATCTTCGAGCTTGGCCAGCAGGTCCGGCAGGCCCTCGGCCCGGTTGCCGTACCACGCATACCAGCCGTTCCACTGATCCATGAAGGGAGCCGTTGCCTTCAGCAACCGGGGCCCCTGCGAACCGATGAGGATCGGCGGGCCGCCGGGCCGCGGCCCGGCCGGCAGCAGCACCGCCTGATCGAGGCGGTAGTACCCACCCCGGTGATCGACTTCCTCTCCGCCTACCAATCGCCGGATGAGGTGGAAGGCTTCCTCGAAGCGGGAGGCACGATGGTCGAACGGGTATCCGAAAGCATCGAACTCGGTGCGGTTCCAACCGGCGCCGAGGCCCAGGATCAACCGGCCGCCCGAGATCTCATCGACCGTCACTGCCTTTTTGGCCAGCATCGCCGGGGTATGAAAGGCGGTGGCGGCCACCAACGGACCGATCTGCACTCGTTCGGTCACCGCCGCGATCGCCGCCAGCATGGACCACGCCTCCCACGGTCCGCGCGGGTCTGCATCCTCCGGACGATACACCAGGTGGTCTCCGAGCCAGATCGAATCAAAGCCGACCGCTTCGGCCAGCACGGCCATTGATCGAATCTCCGGCCAGCGCACCTCTCGTTCCACTTCCGGCAACTGGACTCCGACGGCCAGCGGACGCACTCGAACACCTTCCCGTGTTGGTGCAGCGATCCTAGGCCCGATCGGATAGGGTGCAGCCCATGGTGAAGGTGCAACTCTTTGTCACGTGCCTGGTCGATTCCTTTTTTCCGGAGGTCGGCGAGGCCGTAGTGGACGTTCTCGAGCGCCACGGCTGCACAGTCGAGTTCCCCTTCGATCAGACGTGTTGCGGTCAGCCCGCCTTCAACGTGGGATACCACGACCAGGCCAGGGAGATGGCCCAGCACACGATCGAGGTTCTGGACGCCACCGAGGGCACGATCGTGGTGCCCTCCGGATCGTGTGCCGACATGATGATCAACCACACCCCGGAGTTGTTCGACGGAAACGACGAACTGCGGGGGGCCGCCGAACGGGTGTCCGCCCGGGTCAAGGAGTTCTCCAGCTTCCTGGTTGACGAACTCGGGATCACCGATGCCGGAGCTGTTTGCGCAGGTCGAACCGCCACCTACCACCCGTCCTGTCACGGGTTTCGGAACCTGGGCATCCGCGTTCAACCGGAAACCCTCCTCGACCATGTCTCCGGCCTGGAGCGGGTCGATCTGCCGGACGCGGAGACCTGCTGCGGATTCGGCGGCCTCTTCTCGGTGGAGTTGCCGGAGGTCTCTGCATCCATAATGTCCACCAAGCTCACCAACGTTGAAGCCACCGGAGCCAACCTCCTCGTCGGCGTAGACGTCAGCTGCCTCATGCACCTCGCCGGCGGGCTCCGCCGCAGGGGATCGACCATCGAGGTCAAGCACATCGCGGAAGTCTTGAACGGGGAGCCGGCATCGTGATGGTGCCCGTTGCTTTCATCGATCGGGCGCGCAAAGGTCTCGGCAGTCCGGGCGTTGCTGCCCTCAACACCGGCAGCCGCCGGATGATGTCTCATCGGCTCACCGCGGTCGAGGAGTTCCCGAGCATGGACTCGATGCGCGATCGGGCTAGGGAGATACGCCTCTACTCGCTGGCGCATCTCGATGAGCTTCTCGCTCGCTTCACCGACGAGGTCGAGGCGCAGGGGGGTCACGTCTTCTTTGCAGCCGACGGCGAGGAAGCTATCGGGTACATCCGCCGGCTCGCCGAACGGGAAAACGTAGGCCGGATCGTCAAGTCGAAGTCGATGGTCACGGAGGAGATCCACCTCAACGACGCCCTCGAGGCCGGCGAGTTCGAAGTCGTTGAGACGGATCTCGGTGAGTTCATCATTCAACTGTCCGGGGATACTCCCTCGCACATCATCGCGCCCGTCATGCACAAGACCCGCCAGGATGTCGGTCGTCTGTTCGCAGACAAGCTCGACGTCGAATACACGGATGACCCCCAGGAACTGAACGGGATCGCCAGGAGCCACCTCCGCCAGATCTTCCTGGACGCAGACATGGGGATCTCCGGCTGCAACGTCGCCATCGCCGAATCCGGAACCGTTTCGCTCGTCACGAATGAAGGAAACGGCAGGCTGACGACCACCGCTCCCAGAGTTCACGTTGCGATCATGGGGATGGAGAGAATCGTTCCGACGCTCGGAGACGCCGCCGTGATTCTGGAGGTTCTCGCCAGGAGTGCGACCGGTCAGAAACTGAGCGTGTATACGAGCCTGATCACCGGGCCGCGTCGGCCGGAGGAGCCCGACGGACCGGATGAGTTCCATGTCGTCATCCTCGATAACGGCCGGTCCCGGGTTCTGGGAGGAGACACTGCCGAGATACTCGCCTGCATACGGTGCGGGGCGTGCCTCAACGTGTGTCCGGTCTACCGGGAAGCCGGTGGACACGCCTACGGGTTCACCTACTCAGGGCCAATCGGTGCAGTGCTGGTCCCGTCCCTCCTCGGCCTGGAGGATTGGCACGACCTCCCCTACGCCTCGAGTTTGTGTGGCGCCTGCCTCGACGCCTGTCCGGTCAGGATCGACCTTCCCGAACTCCTGCTTCGCCTTCGTCGTGATGCAGTCGCCCAGGGCTACCCGCCCCCGGGCCTCGAAAGAGTCATCGGCTGGTACGCGGGCCTGGCCACCAGGCCCGCGCTCTGGCGCACTGCCTTGCGGGCAGCCGGCCTCGGCTCCAAAGTCCTGGGACGGAAGGGCTGGATCTCTTCGCTGCCGGGGAAGGGTGCAGCCTGGACCGACCATCGAGATCTGCCCCGACCGGCCACCCGGCCGTTTCATGCGAGATGGAAGGAGCGGAACGGTGGAACGTGAGCTGTTCCTCGAGCGAGTGAGGTCGGCAGGAACCACCTCAGAGTTGCCACCGGTGCCCGAGAGCCCACCGGGACCTCTCCTGCCGGATCTGCCGGAAGATCACCTGGTCGATCGGTTTCTCCAGCGTCTCGAGGCCGTGGACGGCATTGGTCATCGGGCAGCCGGCAACGACGACGTGGTGCGCATCATTGCGGGCCTTCTCGAGACCTACGGAGCACGAGAGGTGCTCACCTGGGATCCCGAGCACCTGCCGGTGCCGGGACTGATCGACCGGTTGCTCGTCGACGTGGTCGATCCGATCATTGGCAAGGAGACGCGGCTGGAACATCAGGCTCGCTACATGGACCTGCAGGTGGGCATCACCGGTACCTCCGGCGGTCTCGCTGAATCGGGGTCGATCGTTCTCGAGGCCGGTCGCGGTCGATCACGGATGGCGTCGCTGATTCCGCTCGCCCACATCGCCTTGCTGAGAGAGCAGGACATCGTGCCGGGCCTTTCCCATTGGATTGCGGAACACCCCGACGCTGCCCGCCACACCTCCAATCTGGTGTTCGTCACCGGGCCGAGCCGGACGGCGGACATCGAGCAGACCCTCAACCTGGGCGTGCACGGCCCGAAGGATCTGCACGTGATTGTCCTGGGTTCTGAGTTCTGACGTTTTCTCCGCAATGCAATGGTCGGTTTTCCGTACGTAGCATTGCTGAGAAACCGTGATTCGGCGGATTTCAGGGCTCGAGAAGCACCTTGCCGGTCGTTTCACGCGCCTCCAGCGCCCGGTGAGCATCTGCGGCACCCGACAGCGGGAAGCGAGCTCCAATTCGCACGTTCAACTGCCCGGAAGCGATCCACTCGAAGACGTCCGCAGCCCTGCGCTCGAGCTCGACGCGCTGGGCGATGTAGACGAAGAGCGATGGACGGGTCACATACAACGAACCGAACCGGGCCAGCTTGCCGAGATCCAGCGGCTTGACGACGCCACTCGACTGCCCGAACAGAGCCATCAACCCGCGCGGGCGAAGAAGCTCCAGCCCGCGGTCGAACGTGTCCGCGCCGACTCCGTCGTAGACGACGTCGAGCGCCTTCGGACCGACGATCTCTTCGACCGCATCTCCGAAGTCGCCTTCCGTGTAGTTGATCACGTGATCTGCACCTGCTTCGCTCGCCAGCGAGGCCTTCTCGTCGGTGGAGACTGTGGCAAACACCTCCGCTCCGAGCAGCTTGGCGACCTGGATCAGGAGGAGCCCTACACCGCCGGCGCCTGCGTGAATCAGGCACTTCTCTCCTGCGTCGAGCGGATAGGTGTCCATCGCCAGGAAGTGGGCGGTCATACCCTGGAGCATCACTGCGGCCGCCACATCCAGCGCCACCGCGTCCGGAACATGGACGGCCACTTCGGCAGGCACTAGGGCGTACTCAGCGTACGATCCGGGTGCAGTCGCCCAAGCAACTCGTTGACCCACCTCGAAGCCATCGCTGCCCGGCCCCACCTCTACCACCGTGCCGGCCCCTTCGAGGCCGAGCGTGAACGGGAGGTCACGTGGATACAGGCCACTCCGTTGGTAGATGTCGATGAAGTTGATACCGGCAGCTTCGACATGCACAAGCAGGTCGCCGGCTCCCGGTTCGGGTCGTGGGACCGTTACCCATTCGAGTACTTCGGGACCCCCGAGCTCCGCGATCTGCATTGCATGCATCATTTGCTCCCTCCATCGACCTGGTAGCCGCGCCGGGCCAGTTCCTCGATCAGTTCCACATCGGCATATCCGGACAGATCGACAATCGGCCCCGGGGTCTCTTCCGACAGCAACTGCTCGACGGTGTCGCGCACGGTCCGCGCCCACCCTCGGCCCTTGCCGATGCCGCGCTCGCTCAGGGTCCCCTCCGGGTTGATCTGATACACACGAGCTTCGATGACCGGGTTGGCGCGCGACCCGCGCTCGCCGTAGACCAGCAGTACACCGCCGGCCGGTACATCTTGAATCGCGCCGGCGGCGACAAATTCGCCGTCATATGCCCAGCCGGACGAAACGGAAGTGTCTACCGAGTAGACGACCTTCGCCCAATTCTTGTGCCGCTCGTCCCCGAGCAGCGGTACCTCGACTGCGACCTGTGGAGTCATGACCGACACTGTATAGGGCCGTGGTGACGTGTCCAATGATGGAAAGCAACGTTCACGTCACAAGGTGTCGCGGATTGCGCCCACGACCAGCCACAGGCCCATGGCCATCAGTGCACCGGCGGCCAGTCGTATCATCCATCCGTACCAGGCTGTCTCTATGAAAGTCGTTCCCCTGGAAGCCACCGCCGCCAGCAACACCTTGGTTCCGATCAACAGGAGATAGAACGCCACCACAAACGCGATCGCCGAGGCTGCTGAGGTCTCCCAGGCGGAACGAAGGAGCGGTCCGCCGACTCCGAGCCAGAACAACCAGGGGTGCGGGTTGAGGAAGTTGGCGATGAAGCCGCGCCTGAGGTCGATAGCAGGGGTCGCCGCCTGATCATCCTCGACGCTCCATCGCAGCGCGTCGACGCCGAGGTAGATGATGAATAGACCGCCGCCGAAGGCCAGGACACGAACCGCGGCGTCGGGCATCGCCCCGACGGCCAGCACCCCGGCGGTGACGATCGGCAGATCCGTGAGGAGGGGGGCAATGGCTATTCGCAGCCCTGCCGCGAACCCGCGCTGCATCGACGCAGTCAGGACCAGCATGTGGAGCGGCCCCGGGGCGAGCCCGGCGGCGAGGCCCAGACCGAGTCCGACGATGAAGAAGTCCATCTCCTCAGATTCTCCGCAATGCAATGTACGGTTTTCCGTACACAGCATTGCCGAGAAACGTCTGGGTCAGCCCATCGCCCGGACCATGGCGGTACCCATGTCGGTCGGGGTTTCCGCCACCTCGATGCCCGCTGCGTGCAACGCGGCGATCTTGGCTGCGGCGGTTCCCTTCCCACCGGAAATGATCGCGCCGGCGTGTCCCATGCGCTTGCCGGCCGGCGCCGTGGTTCCGGCAATGAACCCTGCCACCGGCTTCGTCATGTTGTCCTTGATCCACTCGGCGGCCTCTTCCTCTGCCGTACCACCTATCTCGCCGATCATGACCACACCCTCGGTGTCCGGGTCGGCGTTGAACTGCTTCAACATGTCGAGGAAGTTCGTTCCGTTGACTGGATCGCCACCGATTCCGACGGCGGTGGTCTGCCCCAGACCCAGCCTGGTCAGCTGATAGACCGCTTCGTACGTGAGGGTTCCCGACCGGCTGATGACACCGATCTTTCCGGGTTGGTGGATATACCCGGGCATGATGCCGATCTTGATCTCGCCCGGGGTGATCACACCGGGGCAGTTCGGCCCGACCAGGCGAGTGTCCTTGTCGGCCAGATAGCGCTTGGCGCGCACCATATCGGCGATGGGAACGCCCTCCGTCACCGCCACGATCACCTTGATTCCCGACTCGGCGGCCTCCATGATGGCGTCTGCGGCGAACGGAGGCGGCACGTACACCACACTGGCGTCTGCGCCCGTCTCCTCGACCGCCTGCCGGACCGATGAGAACAGCGGGACTTCGACCCGATACGAGTCGGGACGGCCCTGCACACCCGAGTGGTCCGTCTCTCCCTCGAATACGTGGGTTGTCCCGGCCTTCGACGGGTGCACCGCCCCCACCATCTGCGTTCCGTAGGCGATCGCTTTGTCCGTGTGGAACTGTCCGGTGTTCCCGAGCCCCTGGACGATGACTTTGGTGTCTTTGTTGATGAGGATGCTCACTTGGCCAACTCCACGATCTTCTCGGCGCCGTCTTTCATATCGACGGCGGAGATGACATCCAGGCCGGACTCTTCGATGATCCGCCTGCCCTCTTCTACGTTGGTGCCCTCGAGGCGAACGACGAGCGGCACCTCCAGGCCCACATCCCTGACCGCCTGCACGACCCCCGAAGCAATAACGTCGCAGCGCATGATGCCGCCAAAGATGTTGACGAAGATGCCCTTCACATTGGGGTCACGGGTGATGATCCGGAACCCGGCGGCCACCTGATCGGCGTCGGCGCCCCCGCCTACGTCCAAGAAGTTGGCCGGTTCGCCACCGACGTGCTTGATGGTGTCCATCGTGGCCATCGCCAGTCCGGCTCCGTTGACGAGGCAGCCGATGGTGCCGTCGAGCTTGATATACGAAAGACCAACTGCCTTTGCTTCCAGTTCGGCCGGGTCTTCTTCCGACTCGTCGCGCATCTCCTCGACGTCCGGGTGCCGGAAGAGCCCGCTGTCGTCGAAGGCCATCTTGCCGTCAAGTGCCATCACCCGACCGTCCGTGGTGATGACGAGTGGGTTGATCTCCACCAGATCTGTGTCGAGTTCGACGGCCAGCGAGGTGAGTGCGGTCACGAACTTCACGAAGTTCCGATGGGCATCTCCGGTGAGTTCGAGCCCGAACCCGAGCCGGGCCGCCTGGAAGCCGGCCAGCCCTATCGCCGGGTCGACAGTCTCCCGGAGGATCTTGTCGGGAGTCTCCGCCGCGACTTTTTCGATTTCCATGCCGCCCTCGGTCGAAGCCATGACGATGTTGCGTGAAACGGCGCGATCGAGCAGGACCGAGAGGTACAGCTCACGAGCAATGTCGATGCCCTGCTCGACATACAAGTGATTGACCTGCTTGCCCTCATCACCGGTCTGGATGGTGACCAGCGTCGAGCGGAGCATGCGAGCTGCGAGATGCCGGACCTGCTCTTCGGCAGCCTCGACGCCGCCTCTGATCCCGTCGGTGACCACGTTCACCCCGGCCACATCTGGATGCTCCTTGAAGCGGCCCTTCCCGCGCCCGCCTGCGTGGATCTGAGCCTTCACCACCACCACCGGGTTGCCGGTGCTCTCGATCAGGGATCGAACCGCTCCAACCGCCTCAGCCACGGTCGTGACCGCCACGCCGGACGGGACCGCAATCCCCCGCGCCGCCATCAGTTGCTTTGCTTGATACTCGTGGATCTTCATATCCGTTCCAGTCTCCGGCTCGAGTGGACGCCACTTTCACGACGCGCGTTGATCCGCATGCTGCTCATTTCGAGGTGGCTCACTCAGCGTTCGGGGATGTTGTTTGACACCCAGTCGGTGATCTCCGAGAGCGGAGCCCCCGGGGTGAAGATCTCCGCCAAACCCGCTTCTTTGAGCTTGGGGATATCGTCATCCGGTACGATTCCACCGCCAAACACGACGATGTCATCGACGTCTCGCCGGCGGAGGGCCTCCACGACCTTGGGAAACAGGGTCATGTGCGCGCCGGAGAGAACGGAGAGGCCGATCGCGTCGACGTCCTCCTGAATGGCCGTCTCGACGATCTGGTCGGGTGTCTGGTGGAGACCCGAGTAGATCACCTCGTGACCGGCATCCCGCAATGCTCTGGCGATGACCTTGGCACCCCGATCGTGGCCGTCGAGGCCGGGTTTGGCGATCAGGATCCTCCGTGGCATGGGGCGGAGGATAGCTCCTGTAGATGGGGCCGGGTGTTTGGGATCGAAGCCTACTTGTCGCCAATCAGGTCAATTGACGTTTGGCAATTGGCGATTGGCAATTGGCCCCGCGACAACCCAGAACTCAGAACTCAGAACTCAGAACTGATATCTTTGGCCCATGTCCACTCTTCATGCCATCTCTGCACTGAAACAAAGCGTCTGGTCGGATCAGGTTTCCAGGTCGATGCTCGACAATGGCGAGCTCAGGCGACTGATCGACGAAGACGGGATCAGCGGCGTCACGTCGAACCCGACGATTTTCGCCAACGCCATCACCGGATCTTCGGATTACGACGGTGCCGTCTCGCAGCTCGCCGCCGGCGGAGCCGGCATAGAGGCCATATACGCGGAGTTGGTGAAGCGCGATATCCAGGATGCCTGCGATGTTCTCCTACCCATATGGGCGAAGGGCGGCAAGCAAGACGGGCACGTCTCCGTCGAGGTCTCCCCCGAACTCGCCCACGACACCGAAGGCACCATTGCAGACGCCCGCGCCTGGTGGCAGAGGGTCGATCGGCAGAACCTGCTGATCAAAGTTCCGGCCACGAAAGCCGGACTGCCCGCCATAGAGCAGCTGATCTCTGAGGGCATCTCGGTCAATGTAACCCTGATCTTCTCCCTGGATCGCTACCTCGCGGTGATGGATGCCTACCTGACCGGCATTGAGCGCCAGCTCGCGTCCGGCGGCGACCCGGGGCCGGTTGCCTCGGTGGCGTCGTTCTTCGTGTCGAGATTCGACAGCGAGGTGGACAACCGCCTTACGGCCCTGGGGACGAACGCCGCTCTGGCACTACGCGGGAAGACTGCCGTGGCCAACGCTCAAGCCGCATATGGTGCGTTTCTGGATACGTTTGCCGGTGAGCGCTGGGAGGCGCTCGCCGCAGCCGGAGCCCAGCTGCAGCGCCCCCTGTGGGCCAGCACCAGCACCAAGAACCCCGACTACGACGACCTGCTCTATGTTGAGCCGCTCATCGTCGGCGACTCTGTGAACACGATGCCGCTGGCCACAATCGACGCCTATCGCGACCACGGCGATCCCGACCCAACGCCGTTCGGAGCAGAGGAGATCACCGCCGCCCGGGCCACCCTCGACCATCTGGCGGTAGCCGGTGTCGACTACGACGACGTGGTCCAGGTTCTCGAAGACGAAGGTGTCGAGAAGTTCGCCGTGTCGTACCGGGAGTTGCTGGCGGGTATAGCCGGGCAGGCAAGCAGCTAGCGCGACTACCACCAGGCGGACCGTCGCCGGGGTCCCCTCTGCTTCGAAGACTCAGCATCTCCCCCGCTCCGCGAGGGAGAAACGCAAAAGCCAACCCTCGTTCGATACGAGACCACGTCGTATACCCCGTTCTCCCACCACGAAGTGGGGGGAGTCCCGAGTCTTCTCGGGGAGGGGGGCAGGTTTGCCGGTGTGATGCGGGACCGCCAACTTCCGTGCTGCACGCAGCGGGACGCTGTCCTCCTCTTCAGGGCGTTCGGGCGTGTTAACTGGTGATGACATCCTTCGAAGGCGTCGATGTGGGGATAACAGTGAGGGCATCGGCTGAGGTCGAATCGTTCGGTGAGTTCTATCGCTCGCAGTATCACCCGGCGGTTGCACTGGCGTTCGCGATCACCGGGGACCGAGCTGCTGCCGAGGACATCACCCAGGAAGCCTTCATCACCGCACAGAAACGCTGGGATCGCATTGCACAGTACGACGCCCCGCATGCCTGGCTTCGGCGGGTGGTCACCAACCGATCGATTTCACGGATCCGGCGCCGCCACTCTGAAACGAACGCGGTGATCCGTCTCGCCGCCGAGCCTCGCGGTGAGCGCGGCAATGCACTGAGTGCCGAGACAGTCGAACTGTGGGAGGCCGTTCGGTCACTTCCCAGGCGGCAAGCCCAGGTCGTTGCGCTGACTTATCTCGAGGGGTACACGATTCCCGAGGTCGCCGAAATACTCGGCTGCCGAGGCACTACCGCCAAGACCCATCTCCAGAGAGCCAAACAATCGCTCGCTCAGAAGCTGCAACTCGTCGAGGAGGAAGCATGACCAAGCTCGAGCAACGTCTGCAATCCGCCGCCTCGGACCTCAACCGTCACGTCCGATCGGCCTTTGCCGTCCCCAAACCGGGCCTCGAGAGACTTCCTCGGAGGCTGAACAGACTCGCCGTCGCGGCCGCCACCGCGGCCGTCTGCCTCGTATCCCTGATCGCCATCGCCCTTATTGCACCGTTCGGCCCCGACGCTCCGGTGGCCGACGAGCCGGGCATCGTCGCTCCGACTGGCTCGACTTCGCCCGGCACAACCCCGGCTAGCCCGGCCGGATCCCCATACGCATGGACTCGTGTCGCCGACCCCGACCTCGGCGGTGAAGGGAACCAGGAGATCTATTCGATTCGCGGCGTGTCCTCGGGACTGATCGCGGTTGGTGAAGATCGATACTCACCTGCGGTGTGGGCGTCGGAGGACGGTCTCGACTGGCATCGCGTCAATGACGCAACGGACGCCTTCGGTTCTGAACAGAGCCCGTACGGCGAGGACTCCCGGCGATGGCTCCTCGACATCGCCGAAGGAAATGGGCGCCTGGTCGCGATCGGAATCGACGTCCTGCACCGTCCTGGGGAATCGCATGTCAAAATCGACCCGGCCGTGAAGGTCATGGCGTTCTGGTACAGCGACGACTATGGATCGACGTGGGCCAGGGTCCCCGACGACGGCGACGCGTTCCGCCTGGGGTCGGGCCCCCTACGGTCCGATGCACGGATCATCGCCACGCCTACCGGTTTCCTCGCCGTTGGCGAGGCGATCTGGACATCGCCCGACGGAGGCTCGTGGACACGGGCAAATGTACCGGGATCGTATGTCTCCGATGCAATCGCCACAGGAACCGCCATCCTGGCAGTCGGGGCCGTCGGCCCCGATGATGAGTGGGCGTATCGAGAAGCCGCCTGGTATTCGACCGACGGCACGAACTGGAAGTCCGCCGGGGTCGAGACGGCACCCAGCTTCCAGGGGAGGTTCGCTGCCATGGCGGAGACAGGAGATGGATACTTCGCCCTGGGTTCCGGATCCCGCCGACTCGTTTGGTTCTCCACGGACGGCTTCACCTGGACCTTCAGGGGCGGCTACGAAGAGAACGACGGGTATGCAGCCGACCAGGTCCACGACATCATTGCCGTCGACGACACGATCGTCGCCGTAGGTGCGCGAGAGGCATACCTAGCAACGGCCGCCACCGTCTGGGAATCGACCGACGGCGGGTTCACATGGACGGTACGGGAGGATCAGGACGTGTTCGGCAACCCCAGATCGGAGTCCCGCCAGTCGGAAGCGTTCTCAATCGTGAAGTTCGAAGACCACATAATCGTCGGCGGCAGTTTCGGCAACAACCTTGCCCAGCGAGGCCTCCTCGAGGGCAACGGCGACGCCGCGGTATGGGTCGGCACCCCGACGGATTACTAGGAGACGGATATGAAACGCATAGCGATGATCGCACTGGTGCTGATGATGCTGCTGGCCGCGACGCCGGCGATGGCCGCCAAGGGGGGCAAACCGCTGGGCAATCCGGATCGGTTCGAGGTCGAACTGAGCGGAGTTCTCAACACCACGTGCGCCACGGAGGGCACCATCCCCATGACCGGTACGGTTCCAGGCACTTTGTCAGCTGGCCTATCGCCCGAAGTAGTCGTCGGAGTGAACCTCGCTGTCCCATGGGAGCGCGACTACGACGCCGGATGGGGTGCATCGGCCGCTGCGTTCAGCGGCTGCCACGGAATCGGCCCGTACGTGCCCGACGGCTCGTTCGGCGGGACGCTCATCCTCGAGGTCGACGGAGACGGAGAGGTCACGTTGGTGAACCTCCTGTTCGACTACTACTGGCAGTTCGGGGTCAATCCCAAGAACGGGCGACCTGTTCAAGAGGTGCTCGAGATGTTCTCGCTGAAGTCCTATGGAACCGGAACCTTCTCGGTGACTCTCTTCACCAAGGAGGGCAAGGAGATCGTCAACGACTGGATTCCGGTTGGAAGCTCCGAGGGAACTCTCACCGCCACAATCACTCCGGCGGGCTGACCCCACCTCACCCTTGCTTGTTCTTGCGTGAGTTCCTCCCGGAGTGCGCGACGGGCGTGACCCCGGAGGTGGTTATGGGGAATGGGCGCGATTGGGGCCGTTGGACCCTGTGCCCGGTAGGCCGCTCCGTCCACCATGGAACAACCTTGTACTCCAGCATCGGCCTCTGGTGCGAGTTAAGGGTGGAGGGTGCAGATGGGACGCGAGGCCGAAGCCTCACAGGAGATACGAACGCTCGAAGCGGCGCCGTTCGCGGAGTTCTATGAACGGGAGTACCGGCCCGTCGTCGAGTTTGCCTGTGCCTTGACCGGCGACCGGTGGGCTGCCGAGGATCTTGCCCAGGATGCGTTCATTGCCGCTCAGCGTGACTGGCAGAAGATCTCGGGGTACGACTCTCCCGCCGCCTGGGTGCGCAGGGTGGTCGCCAACAAGTCGGTGTCGAGACTCCGCCGAACCGGAGCGGAAAGCCGCGCTCTTCTCCGACTGCAACACAAGGCACCGGCACCTCCCCCGCAACTTTCGGCGGAGTCTGTCGAGGTATGGGCGGCGGTCCGCCGCCTCCCGAAGCGCCAGGCACAGGTCATCGCCCTCACCTATCTAGAAGACCTATCAATCCAGCAGATCGGCGAAATACTTGAATGCTCACCCTTCACGGTGAAGACCCACCTGCAGCGAGGTAGGGCAACTCTTGCCGAGTGCCTGGGAACAGAAGGGGGGACGTCATGACGCTCGATCAACGACTTCGTCCGGCCGTCGACGAGATGCATGATTTCGGATCAACTCTCCGGGTCCCTGTCCTCGAACCTGATCGTCGCCGGTTGGCTCCGAGGCGCAGAGGTTGGGCCCTTGCCATGGCAGCGGCGGCCGCGCTGGTGATCATCATCGGACTAGCCGCGCTCCTCGCACCTCTCGGCGGAGAAGAGGCTCCATTCGTGGACGAGACGACGCCGGCGCCTGCTCCGACGACCGCTCCTTCCCCATCGCCCGAACAGTCAGTCCCAGCAGAGCCCGAAGTAGAAACTGTCACCACCGCTGTAATCGCGACGGCGGAACCGGCCATCAGCTGGGCCACGGTCGACTGGGAGCGGATATCCGACACAAATGGCGACTTGGGAACCACGGGTACACAACACATCGAGTCGGTCATTGCTTTCGATTCCCGGTTCGTCGCCGTCGGCACCGACTGCGCCGGGCCATGCGAACCAACCCCGGAGGATGGTTGGGATGCAGCAGTGTGGATCTCAGAAGACGGTACAGACTGGTCCAGGGTTCCACATGACGAAGCGGTATTCGGTGGGCCCGGCAGCCAGGACATCATCGACGTTGTGGAGGCCGGACCCGGTCTCGTCGCCGTTGGAATCGTCGACCAGGCATATTTTGGTTTTCGTAGATCGCAACAGGAATTCCGACCGGATGCGTTCTCCGCCATCTACGGCTTCGATCAGGAGTATGGACGCGACGACCTGGATGCCGCGGTCTGGACATCTGCCGATGGATTGACCTGGAATAGGGTGGCCGATCCGAGTGGAGTCTTCAGCGGGCCAAGCGACGGTTCATCCCCTGATGCCGGTGACCAGGCGATGGAAGCCGTCACCGTGGGCAACGGGTTGATCGTGGCGGTTGGCTCGGCTCACAGCGATGCGGCGGTATGGGTCTCAACGGACGGGATCGAGTGGCAACGGATCGCTCACGACGAAGATGTGTTCGGGGGCCCATCAAGCAAATGGATGCACGATGTCACATACACGGGCGAACGATTCATAGCTGTCGGGACCGACCTCAACCAAGCTGAAACCGGAGAAGGAATCATGCGGGGAGCCGTATGGGTGTCTGAGGACGGATACGAATGGACACGACTCCCCAGTGACCCATCGGTGTTTGGCGGCCTGATCGAGCAAAGCGACGATCTCGCCGAGTCCGAGCCGTACTTCATCTGGACGGTGACGACCACCGAGACGGGCCTCATCGCCGCAGGTACTTCACCAACCCGAATGGCCCTCTGGACTTCGGACAACGGTCTGGCTTGGACCCGGGTTTGGGACGACACAGCGCCCTTTGCTCGAGCCCAGCCAAAGGTGTTCTTCAACACTGCCAACCTCAAACACGACCCGGTGAAGGCGCTCCTCGAGACCGAGAGCGGGGTTGTGGCCGTTGGTTGGGATCGAGACACCGCGTTCGTGTCCTCCATCAACTCGGAGTGGCACTTCGAACATGACCTGGTGGTTGGCCAGTTACTCGTAGAAACAGCCATGACCGACGTTATCGATGCCGGCGGGGGCCGCCTGCTGGCTGTGGGATACAGCGGAAGCGATGCCGCCGTCTGGATCGGAAACACATCGAACTAGGGAGAATTCATGAAACACGCATCAGCCAAAGAACCGCACAAGGCAAAGCCCGTCAGGGTCTCAGATATAGGAAGCAGATGGCGATTCACCACGGGAATGGTGCTGGTATTAGCGTTGGTGCTGACGCTCGCAGCCGTCGCGGCAGCCGCTCCCCCGGATTTCTGCAATCCAGAATCGCCCGACTACAGACCTGATCACCCCAGTTGCTCCAGCACGACGACAACGGCGCCCCAGCCTTCCGAAGTACAAGCCTGCACAACAGACGTGCTATCTGGCATCAACGGTTCAGGCGCGACCAGGTTCGAATGCCTCTGGACGCCGGCGCCGAGCGAGACTGAGATTGGCACGGTGACGGTCACGCCCCTTGGCGGCGCCATCTCGAACCTGGTGGTGTTCGTTCGTGATGCGTCGCCCGGCGACATCTGTGTGCTGAAACAGGAGTGGGCCGACCAGACCGGTGCGAGCTACACGGCAACCTTCGACCTCGCCTACGGATACCTGCCGAGGGATGCCGACTGGGATCCCGACGACATCTACCCGGATTACGCGCCTTACGAGAACGAGACCTACTGGAGCCTCGGCGGCCAACACTGGTGCTATCCGCAGGATCCGATCAAGGGAATGCGGGCCGACCCGAACGGGAAGCCTTTGCACCTGCAGGTGAACTTCCGGATCAAGAAGGGAACGATGGTCGACATTGTCCTGGACCCGCCGCAGGTCATGTCGCCACCAACTAGCCCCTAGACAGAGCACCGGACCACTAGGTGGGGCAGGGAAAGGGGGACCCTGCCCACCCTCCAATCCGTTCTTGCGTTAGCTCCTCCCGATACACGGGAGCGACCCACGCACGAGCAAAGGAGAGAAACGGCGCAATCCTTATCGTGGTGGGAACGTCCCGGTCTGCGAGAGCACTCCACGCAAGAACGGGAAAAGGACCGCGGCCTTGTACTCCAACTCGGTCTCTCAAAGCGTATTAATGGGTGAGAGCCGGATTGGGGAAGGCAGTGGCAGAAACCCATTCTCCGCCGAGGGGCGAATACCAGAGCGAAACATCGTTCGCTGCCTTCTACGCTCGGGAATACCCGAGGATTGCGGAACTCGCCTATGCCCTCACCGGTGACCGGTGGATTGGTGAGGATCTCGCCCAGGACTCTTTCATTGCCGCCCGCCAGAACTGGGCGGAAGTCGGAACATACCCGGCACCCGGAGCCTGGATCCGCCGGGTCGTTGCCAACAAAGCGGTGTCGCGGTACCGCCGGACGCAGGTCGAACGCAGAGCACTCCCCCGCCTGTGGCGCCGGCCGACCGGCGACACACCACCAGAGGTGGCAGCCGAAGCGGCGGAGATCTGGGCCGCCGTACGCCGCCTACCGAAACGCCAGGCGCAGGTCATCGCCCTCACCTACCTCGAGGGTCACAGCCTGTCAGATATCGGGGAGATCCTGCAGTGTTCACCATTCACGGCCAAGACCCATCTTCAGCGAGGCAAGCAGACGCTGGCCACGTACCTTCGAGTCAATGATGAGGTGACGGAATGACCATCGATCAGATGCTGAGCGACGCTGCCGAAAGCCTCCACAGCTATCGGGATGCGATCGTAGGTCCCGACCTGGACGAACGGGTCACCCGGCGGCGCCAGGCGTCACCGACTCAACGAAACCTCGCCATTTCACTGGGCGCGGCTGCCGCGCTGGCGCTCGTTATCGGTCTAACAGCACTGCTGGCCCCCCTCGGGGACGACGAAGCACCATTCGTCGAGGAAGTTGCACCGACGACGGTTCCGGTCACCTCAGTCACTTCCCCGCCGGAGAACACCACACCGCCGACCCCGACCACGGCCGCCGCCGTGCCGGCCGAGCCGGTTCCATCGATCACATGGACCCGCATGGAACTGGCCGCTACATCCGCCGAGGCAGCGCTCGACACCATCGCTGCCGCTGAGGATGGTTTCTTAGCCGGCGGTTTCGACGGACGGGACGCGGCGATCTGGAGGTCCGACGACGGGTCCGCCTGGGAACGGGCGACGATCACTCCGGCAGGTGAGGAGTCTGGCGACTCGTCAGACGGAACTTTCGCAGAGGTCGTTGGATTCGCCTCGCTAGGTGAGAGAACGGTGGCGGTGGGATTCGAAGGCACAGGAGCGGCGGGGGACATGTACTTCGCAGGGCTCGACCGCTGGAACAGCTCGGCCTGGTTGGATGCCTCTCCGGTCGCCGTGGTCTGGTCCTCTGGCGACGGTGCGATTTGGACACGAGTACCTCATGACGGGGCCGTGTTCGGCGGCGACGACGTCGTACTACGGATGTGGGCGGTGGCCGCCTCGCCCGACCAGTTCGTGGCGGTCGGTGACGCCGTGTGGCGCTCCGCGGACGGGCTCACCTGGGAGCGATCACCGTCGCCGGGCGGCACGCTCTTCTCGATCATCTTCGACGGTACTCAGTTCGTGGCAGCAGGACTCGACCCCAGTGGGCGGGAGGGGATGTATCGCTCGATCGACGGAATCGAGTGGGTCGACATGCCGGTCGAGCAAGGCGACGGCTGGTGGCGCCCGGCACCGTTGCTCGACGTCGCCAACGTGGGCTATGCCTACCTAGCGGTGGGACAACTTGGAGTATGGCGAGCCGTCGACGTCAGCGTCGAGGCGGAGAAGATCTATCAGGTCGATACCAACATCGGCTCGTACCTATCCGGGATTGCCGTCGACGGCGACCTGGCCGTGGCCGTCGGCGAGAAGAACCAGGGCTTCGTGAGCACCTCTAGCGACGGCGGACAGACGTGGACGAAAGAGAAGAACCAGGACGTCTTCGGTATGAGGTATCTCGAGGATGAATCTGGGGCCATCCGCGACGTTGCTCTGGTGGAAGGTCGCATCGTCGCCGTGGGCCGGGTCGGATTCGGGGCGCCGGCCGTCTGGATCGGCGAGTGGACCGACTAGGGAGGGGGAAGGCATGAAGCAGCTATCGGCAAGAGGTGGAGACTTGAGGAGGCTCCCGACGGGGGTAGGACTAGATCTCCTATCCGCCCCGGGCCCAAGCAGCGCCAAACCGCTGTGCGGTATCTGGTTAGGGGAGCGAAAGGAGCGTCATGAGGAAGAGTCTGATCCTGGTCACTGCCCTAGCGGTGCTCGTCGCCCTGGCGGCACCAGCCGCAGGGAAGGGGAAACCGCCTCAAGAACCGGCCGCAGTGCGGGAATGCGCGATCACCGCGGACGGTGAGATCTCTCTCAGTGGCACGGGCACCATCAGATTCGAATGCCTCTGGACACCGGCGGAGAGCGATACAGGGGTTGGCACCGTCACCGTCAAAGCTGTCGACCCGATCTCGAGGGAACCTGTCGAAGGCCCGATCTCCAGGGTGATTGTGTTCGTCCTTGATGATTCGCCCGGAGACATCTGCGTGCTCGAGCAGGACTGGGAGGGCCACACGGGTCCTTCCTACACAGCGTCCTTCGACCTGGCTTACAGCGAGATGACCGACCCGTTCTCCTGGTACTCAAACCAGACCTACTGGACCTGGGATGCCGGTCATTGGTGCTATCCGCAAGATGGTGATTTCGATATGCGAGACGACTCGAATGGCAAGCCACTCCACCTGCGAGTGGACTTCCGCGCCAAGAAGGGCACCACGGTCGAAATCACGCTGTCACCACCGCAGGCGACCACGCCCTAGACAGAGCAGCGCGACAAGAGTGGGCGGGTTTGGGGGAACCCGCCCACTCCCAATCCCGTTTTGCGAAAGTTCTCCCGGCGCGCGGAAAGGCTTCTAACGAATCCTCGGAATCAGGTACTCCGTCGGACATCGCTCAGACGTGTTAAGGGGGAAGAAGAGATCGGGCCGAGATGACGAAACAACGAACGACACCCGGAAGGCCGGAGATTTAGGCGCCCTTCCAGGCTCCGGCGCCCGGGAACACCTCGGGAGAACCCATGGAAGCCTGTCATAAACATGACGGCCTCGAGCGTTTGTTTAGTGAGCGGCTTGTTAGGCGCATCCTGCACACTGCGACATAGGAGTAGAGAAGGGAAAGATGAAGGGGGGTCCGTATGTTGCCCGATTACCGGGGAGCAAGAGCAATACAAGAGGTCCGACTGCAAGCGGCTGAGAATCTTCGCCGCGATAGAGGGAGTCCACTCAAACTGACCCGATTCGGTCCACGGTTGGAAGCGAGGCTCCACCGGCTCATCAAACGGCACCGCCAACGAGCCGGCCACCGCCGCTGGAGACATCCGCTGACCCACTAGGCGGCGCCAGACACGAGGGGCGGGTTCCAGGGGGAGCCCGCCCCTTCTCCGCGTGCCCCTGCCTTTCTCCGACCGGGCAACTCGTCGAGCCCGCAGGCTCTCCACTTCATGCTCTCGCCTACACCGGTCTCGAACCCGCAACGCAGAGCGGCGCAGGTCAAGGGGCGGGTTCAAGGGAGACCCGCCCCATCTCTGGGCGGTTTCACCGCGTACGGTTGTCTTGAGAATCGGGGGCTCAATCGTTGGACTGGCGTGAGTGCTGGAGATCTGACGTTGACGTCCGATGCCGACAGACCGTATGTCGCCTCCACAACCTGGGATCGACGGGTGAGATCGGTAGATGCGGATAGATCCGAATCCAGTCGACCTGTCCGCCCCCTCCGATTCGAAGACTCAGCATCTCCCCCGCTCCGCAGGGGAGAAACGCGGAAAGTGACTTCACCCACCCCAACAACCCAATCCCATTCTCCCACCACGAAGTGGGGGGAGTCCCGAGTCCTCGAGGGGAGGGGGGCGGTTTGACGGATCTTGCTGGTTGCCCCCCTACCCGCTGCTGCGCAACGGGTCCCTTCCCCCCTTCGGGGGGGCCGACCTTCTCGAACCTCTTTCCAAGGCTATGCCTTGGAAAGAGGCGCCCATGCCAGCAGCAACCGTTTGCGGCCGCTCTCGTCGAAGACCACCCAGGCTTCTGCCCGGTCGCCGGTGCCGGTGATCTCCTCCACCACGCCGGCGCCCCACTTGCCGTGCAGCACCCGATCGCCGACGCCGATCTCGTCGGCGGAAACGGTTGCGCCCGGTGAAGGCGAAGCGATCTCCTGGCTCCGACGGGTTCGCTTCGGCGCCATGGTCACCAGATCTTCTGGGATCTCTCCCAAGAATCTGCTCGGGGCGTTGAAACTAGAACTGCCGAACAACATCCGCTGCCAGGCGTGCGTCACGTAGAGCTTCTCCTCCGCTCTCGTCACGCCGACGTAGCAAAGACGCCGCTCCTCTTCGAGTTCTTCGGGATCACCGAGCGAACGTGAATGAGGAAACACCCCGTCTTCCATGCCGACGATGAAGATGACCGGATACTCGAGGCCCTTGGCCGTATGCAGCGTCATCAGCGTCACCGCTTCGGCCTGGTCGTCGAGTTCGTCGATGTCCGTCACCAGGCTCACCTGTTCGAGGAACAACTCGAGCTTCCGCATTCCACCCAGCGTCGCCCACGGTCCGTCGTCGATGATCGAGCCGTCCATCGACTCCTCGAACTCCTCGGCCACCGATGCAAGCTCCCGGAGATTCTCCACCCGGCCGAGCGCCTCGACCGACCGCTCCGCTTCCAGTTCGGCCACGTAGCCGGTTTCCGCCAGCACCGCGTCGATTGCCGCCCGGGGACCGTCGGCCGCCGCCTCCTCGAGGCGATCAATTAGACCGACAAACTCCTTCACGCGGATCGCGGAACGCGCCGCCACCATCCCGATGTCGTCTATTCGAAGGAGTCCGTCGTAGAACGGGATCCGTCCATCCTGGGTAAACCGATCGATGTGGGCAATCGTCGATTGTCCGATACCCCGCTTCGGGACGTTGATCACGCGCTTGGCCGCCACCTCGTCGGTGCGGTTGGCCAGTAGCCGCAAGTAGGCAAGCGCATCGCGAACCTCACGCCGCTCGTAGAACTTCACTCCCCCGACGACGTTGTAGGGGATGCCGTACCGCACGAACACCTCCTCGAGGACCCGGCTCTGCGCGTTCGTGCGGTAGAAGATGGCGATGTCGCGGCGGTGATAACCCTGATCGTCGAGCAGTTCGATCTGATCGGCGACGAAGGCGGCCTCGTCGTGTTCGTCCTGGGCCTCGTAGCGGGTGATCAGCTCTCCCCGGCCCAGGTCGGTCCACAACCGTTTCGGCTTGCGGTGCAGGTTGTTGTCGATCACCGCGTTGGCGGCTTCGAGGATTATCTCGGTCGACCGGTAGTTGCGGTCGAGCACCACTATCCGGGCATCCGGATAGTCCTTCTCAAATTCGAGAATATTGCGGATATCGGCGCCTCGGAACTTGTAGATCGAGTTGTGAACCAGAACTCCGTTCGCCACGTAATGATGAACCGGGTCAACCTGCAGGTCATAGACCGGGCCGGAGTACTCCTCAACCTCGACTTGCTCCACGGCTCGCTCGACGAAACGCCCATCGGCCTCAACGAGAACCCTCATCCCCGCTCGAAGGTGAGCCAGCGGCGTATAGGAGTACATGTCCCCTCCTATTGAGGCTCGCCTTTGAATCTCGAGATCAGCAGCCAGCGTCATCCCCTTCGCCAGTTCGAGCGCCTTTGAATAGCTCTTGCGCGAAGTCTCGACGCGAAATGTACCGGGGAACTTGCCCGGCCTCACATTGAACCCCGCCTCACGCAAACGATCGGCGATATCGGACCGGTTCGATGACCACTGGACGCGGTGGTACCCAACGCCCGTTCGCCGATCTGAAAACATCGTCAAATTGACACTCTGGCGCCTCTGCCCGTTCTGCGGCCGGTAGTGAGGAAACTCGGCGTGCAAGTTGAAGTCTTCCATGAGGAACTTGGCGGCGCTGACGGTGTCCACCTCGTCATAGAGACGCTTCAACCATGGTTCATCCATATCGAGATTCCGACCAACGCCGTGGAAACGGGCGGTCAAGATTCCGTACTCAGCAGACAATCGCGATTCCCAGTATGCGGCCTCGGCCCTTGACGGGCAGACCTTCAGAATCCACACCTTGTCCGCGTGCTCCTGATTGCTGCGGACGGTCACTCCTAGGTCTGCCAGGCCTCGAGAGTTCGACCGGAAAGCTTTCGTGAGACCGAGCCGGAAGCCGCGATCGCCTCGATACATGAGATAGACGACATGGGAGTCCTGCGGCAGGTCCAGTCGGGCCGGTACCAGGTGATGAGGTGTTCCAACCAGCGTTGAGTCCCCGGCGTCGATGCGGTAAACGGGCCCCGAGTAGGTCCCGGGCTGAACGTGCGATACGCGGCCGGGGTGTAGATTGCCGTCGCCGGCCACCCCAACTACCTCGTCACCCACATTGACCTCCTCAATCGGCTTGTGGCCGGAGGTGGTCTTGATTGAAGTACCGGGAGGAAGACACTGGTCCTGATCACCCACCACACAGAGGTTGTGATGCGAATCCGTCAGCAGCTTGACCAGCATGTACTGGGCGTGGTTGGTGTCCTGGTACTCGTCGACCAGGACATACTGGAACCGGCGCTGGTACTGCTCGAGCACGTCGGGAAATGCCCCGAGTAACTCGACGGTGATCATCAGGAGATCGTCGAAGTCCATCGCCGATGCCTCGAGGAGGCGTTGCTGATAGAGGCGGTAGACGTCTGCCACTTGCTCGTGGTAGAAGCCCGAATCCTGGCTGCGGTAGGTCTCGAAGTCGATCATCTCGTTCTTGGCGTTCGAGATCGCCGCCCGAATACTCCTGGGCGGAAACCGCTTCGGATCGAGGTCGAGATCCGACACACACATCGTGATCAAGCGCAGCGAATCGGCGGCGTCGTAGATCGAGAAGGCGGACTTGTAGCCCAGGCGGTGGGCTTCACGTCGCAGAATGCGCACGCAGGCACTGTGAAACGTCGACACCCACATCGACCCGGCAACGCCCCCGACGAGGCTGGCTACCCGTTGTTTCATTTCGTCGGCAGCTTTGTTGGTGAACGTGATAGCCAGGATCGCGTGCGGAGACACGCCGAGGTCACGGATCAGGTGGGCGATTCGATAAGTGAGCACCCTGGTCTTGCCCGATCCGGCCCCCGCCACCACGAGGACGGGGCCGTCGGTAGCCGCCACACCCTCGCGCTGTGCAGGATTGAGGCCGTCGAACAGTGCTGAGTCGGTGATCGGACGTGCTGAATCCATCGGTCCGGCGATGGTACCTCAAACCGGGGACATCGAACTACAGGGCTGTAAGAACCCGAGCCACCAGGACGCCGGCGTAAGCCTCAAATCCTGTTGTCGTACACCTCTGTTTCGCTCGGGACCCCCCCCGCAGAGGGGGCGGGAGCAGGGGCGACCGGGATCGTGAGGCAGAAGCGGCTGCCCATGGGAAACCGGCTTTCGTACCAGACGTCGCCTCCCATCGCCCTCGCCAGCTCTCTGGCGATGGGCAGGCCCAGGCCGGTGCCCGTTCCGATCCTCGTATCTCCGTCGGCGATTTGCTGGAACTGCTCGAAGATCCGGCTCACTTCCTCGTCGGGGACCCCGGAACCGTTGTCTGAGACCACCACCATGTACTGATCTCCGAGAAACGCCCCCTCGACGAGGATCTGATCGCCGCCGAACTTCTTGGCGTTTTCGAGCAGATTCCTCAGCACCTGCTGCATCCGACGCACATCGGCGCGGACCAGCACTCCGCCGGGGATGGCCACCGAGGCCTCCTTGCCCATACCGGGCTGGAAGGTGAAATCGTTGACCCGGTGGGCCAGATCCGAGAGGTCGACGTCCTCGAGCTCGAGCGACAAACGGCCCGTTTCAATGCGGGGAATCACGAGTACGTCTTCTATCAATTCGGAGAGGTGTTCAGACTGTGAATTGATGATCCCCAGGAACTCGGCCACCTCCGAAGGGGGGAGGTTCTCCCACGACTCCAGGAGCATCGATGCAAACCCGGCAATGGAAGTGAGCGGTGTCCGCAACTCGTGGCTAACCATCGCCACAAACTCGTTCTTGATCAGTTCGGACCGTTCCGCGGCCAGCTGAGCCGCCTTCTCCCGACGTCTGGCTGAATAGACGGCGTAGGCCGCTATGGCAGTCACAATAACCGCCACCACCCCCAGGATGACCGACCACACGAACATCGCTCACCATCCTCCAGGCGTGGCGAATCCAGCGTCTTCCGGTAGATTCGGCAGAGTCATCCAGTAGGTTGAGGGCAGTTCGCCCCACTCACAATAGGACTAGTCACCCGATCAGGATAGCGCCCGGCGGTCAGATCTCGTCTCATACAGCGACGACAAGCTGGCCTGCGCCTCCTGTTGAAGAACGCGTTGATGATTGCGGGCTGAGTCCAGCACCGCCGCGATGGGATGTTCGACCATACGCAGCGTCTTGAGAACCTCGGGCGGGAACCGGGCAGGGGTCTTCGCAGCCAGCGCCAGGACCCCCACCGTCTCACCGTGGGAGCGGAGCGCCAGGGCCGCGAAGGACGGCCACTGCCCTCCATCATCCTCGCCGTCGGTGACCATCTCGGTATCGCTGAACGAGATCGTCAACTCCTCGGGGCTGAGGGGAATGGCCGCCAGTTGCTCTACGTGACCGGAGGTCAATCGCCGGAAATGCAAAATGCTCGATCGAGTGACGGGAGAATCCGCCCGTAGCTTCAGCAGTCTGTCGCCGACGACGGCGATGCCGGCCAGGTCGTAGGTTACGAAGCGACGAATGACGAACATCGTCTGCTCGAGGGTGGAGTCCAGATCCGTGGCACGGGTGGCCATCGTCACGATGTCGTTGACGATCGTTGTCTCGAACAGCTTGCGGTCGAGTAGCTGGGTCACGCGGCTGAGCACGTCCATCTCATCGAGCTTGAGTGGCGTGCGTTGCTCCCCAGACAACTGCGAAAGCGCCCGGCTGGCGTAGGCAGAACGGATGGCGCTGAGTAGATCCTCTCCCAGCGTCTCCTTCGTCAGGTACCCGTCGGCACCGGACTTGGCGCTCCAGTATCGATCCTCGGCCGAGTCGTGCGCCGTGAGGATCAAGACCGGGATATTTGCCACGGTCCAGTCCTCCTTGAGCAGGCGGCAGGCAACGTATCCGGTCATCCGCGGCATCTGGATGTCCATGAGTACCAGGTCCGGCAGTTCGGCGTAGAACTTCTGGATCGCTTCGATTCCGTCTTCGGCCGTCACGGTCTCGATGCCGTTGTTGGCCAGCAGGGCCGAAACTGCATGACGGATGACCGGGCTGTCGTCGGCGATCAGTATCTTCATGCGGATCGTTCCTCGAACGGGACGCCCCGCATTTGCAGCAGGCTGCGCAGCGTATCCACGAGGGCGCCCTTCCGGAGGTCGAATTTGTCGAGATAGGCGTCTACGCCGGCTTTCCAGGCTCGATCCTGGTCGTCGGGCGTGGCGACCGCCGACACCATGATCACCGGCATCGATTGAGAGCCAACCCGCACGCGTTCAATCAACTCGATGCCGTCGGAGCCCGGCATCTGATAGTCGACGACCAGGGCATCGAAATCTGATCCTGCGAGTTCCCGCCCTGCTTCGTCTGCATTCGAGGCAACTACGACATCAAAACCTTGCCCGGACAGTGCCGCACCGATCAGTTGGCGGACACCACGCGAGTCGTCAACGACCAACACGCGCGGACGGTGTTTGACCGGACGCGGGACCGAGCGCACACGCTCGCTGAGCTGGTCCGGGTCGACCACCACAACGACGGAGCCCCCGCCCAGCAACGCCGCCCCGGCCAGATGTGGCGAACCGGCCAGGACGGGGCCGAGACCCTTCACGGCTACCTGGCGCCTTCCATCGACCTGCGGAACCGTCAACGCCACCGGGCCGAGCCGGGTCCCAAGCACCACGATGTCGCTGAATTCCTCCGTTTCCGGCAGTCCGACGGCGGAGGCAAAGGATGACAGAGGCAGGGCACGCCCTTCGTACCAGAGTTCCATCCGGTCCTCTCCCGGGTGGATCTCTGCGACGGAGATCGGGAACGTGGCGAGAAGCGCTACCTGCGGGATTCCCCACTGATGGCCGTCGGATCGAACAAGTAGTACGTCCTGCAATGCCAGAGAAGCCGGCAGGGTTAGCGTCACGATCGTTCCTCCGCCGGGAGTTGTATCGAGACGCAGGCCACCATTCATCTCCGCCGCCATATCCGAGGTGGAAGCCAGTCCGACGCCATCCCCACTCAGATCGGACCGCTCGGCGAGCGTTGAGAATCCGGCAGCAAACAACAGGCGACCCACTTCGGCGTCCGAGAGCGCGGCGTTGGCCTCGGACTCCTCTTCAGCGACTTCACGGACTCGAGCCCAGTCAACGCCCCGTCCGTCATCCTCGACTGTGACCACGAGTCTGTGGTCTTTGACGCTCGCCCGAATCGACACCGTGGCGATCGTCGTCTTCCCGGCTGCGGCCCGCTCGCGCGGCATCTCGATTCCATGATCGATGGCGTTGACCAGCAAATGCCGGAGCGGTTCTCGAAGAGCGTCGACGATCTGGCGATCAACCTCGACATCGTCGCCCACCAATTCAAACCGCAACTCCTTGCCGGTTCGCCTACCGAGGTAGTTGGCGAGTTGCGGGAAGGTATCCGTGACCTCTCGAAGGGGCACCGTCGCCAGGTCCAAGGCCTGCGACTGGAGCTCATCGAGCGACTGCTCGACCCTGGCCACCGAGTTCTCCCAGGTGGACGCCAGGGCTGCGATCTCGCCGGGCCCGGCCGCCACAGCCAGACGAAGACCCTGCAAACCTCGGGCGAGGGCCTCCATATCGAGTTTCACCTCGACAGAGCGGTTGATCAATTGGTACAACTTCGCAGAATCGACCCGGGTGGCTTCGCCGATGATCCGCCCCTCGATTGTCGACAGCAATCCGCCGAGATCAACAGAGGCGCGCCCTTCGGCTTCCTCGACATCGTGTCGTGCCCGTACCTCGATGTCCGGCCGCGGCTGGAACGACGCCGGCCCTCCTCGGGGCGGCGGAGGTTCTGAGGGTTCTCCGGCGAGCCCCGGTGAGGTGCCGGGCCGGCTGTTGCCCGGCTTCGGGCCACCGGACGGAGCGTCACCGCCGCCATTGCCGAGATGAGCTCGAAGTGCAGTCAGGGCCGCCAGTAGCTCGCGCGGCTCGTCGCGGCCTTCGATGTCAACGGTCGGCAACAGGTGGGAAGCAACCCTGGATAGCAACTCGCCGAGTTCCCCGTCTGGCTCTCGCTGCCCATCGCGGAGTTCTTTCCATGTGAACTCGAGGAGCTTGCCGGCGTCGGCGATGGTCGGAAACCCCATGACCAATGCGTTGCCTTTGATGGTGTGGCCGTCGCGTGACAGAGCCTGGAGCGCGTCTAAGTCGAGCGTTCCCCCGCCGAGGGATTTCCCGCCTTCGATGAGATTTCGAGCTCGGTCGGCCACCTCCTCGCGGAAGATGGCTTGGAGTTCTTCGTTGTCGCTCCAGTCCACGCGCTACCTCTGAATCCGTATTCTCAACCGTATCGGCCGCATAAATGACCCCCTTGAGGCATATTGAGCGGGATCGTGCGTCTGACAACCTGAGGTTCTAGGTTATGAGTTTTGCGTTCTATGGGCGACCGCTCAAGCACAGATCTGCCCGCTTCGACCGCAGAACCTAGAACCCAAAACCTACAACCTCTTCACTCCCACTCGATTGTCGCAGGGGGCTTCGATGAGATGTCGTAGGCCACCCGGTTGATCTCCGGGACCTCGTTGATGATCCGGGAGGACATCGCTTCGAGCACCTCGTACGGCAACCTGGCCCAATCTGCCGTCATGGCATCGTCACTCGTGACCGCCCTGATGATGAGTGGATGAGCGTAAGTACGGCCGTCCCCCTGAACCCCGACCGTCTTGATTGCCGGGAGCACTCCAAAGGACTGCCACAACTCGTTGTAGAGGCCCGCTTTCCGAACCTCTTCGAGGACAATCGAATCGGCCGCCCGCAGAATATCGAGGCGCTCACGGGTGACGTCACCGATGATGCGAATCGCAAGACCCGGACCTGGAAACGGCTGACGCCAGACGATCTCCGGGGGTAAGCCGAGTTCTTCGCCGACCGCCCGCACCTCATCCTTGAAGAGGTCGCGCAATGGTTCGACGAGTTCGAACTGCATGTCATCGGGCAGGCCGCCGACGTTGTGATGGCTCTTGATCTTGGCGGCGTCCTTGGTGCCGGACTCGATGATGTCCGGGTAGAGCGTTCCCTGAACGAGAAAGCGCGTGTCGGTGAGATCGTCCGCAACGTCCTCGAACACCCGGATGAAGGTCTCGCCGATGATCATGCGTTTCGCCTCGGGGTCCGTGACACCAGCGAGCGCCTCGAGGAAGCGATCCTCGGCCTTGACGTGTATGAGGTTGACGTGAAAAGCGTCGCGGAAGGTTGCCTCAACCTGCTCAGCCTCGCCTGCCCGCAACAGGCCGTGATCGACGAAGATGCAGGTCAGCTGGCTCCCCACCGCTTTTTGAACCAGCGCCGCCGCCACCGAGGAATCTACGCCACCGGAGAGCCCGCAGATCACGTTCTCACCCCCGACCTGGGCGCGGATGGCATCGACCGATTGCTCGATGATGGAGTGGCGGGTCCACGTTGGTCGCGCCCCGCATGCCTCATACAGGAACCGTTGGAGGAGTTCCGTTCCCCTGGGCGTGTGGACGACCTCCGGATGGAACTGTACGCCGTACAGGCCCCGCTGCCGGTCCTCCATCGCCGCCACAGGCGATCCGGCCGTCGAGGCCGTGACGGCGAAACCCTCTGGAGCGGCCACGACTGCGTCTCCGTGGCTCATCCAAACATCCTGTCGCACAGGCAAATTGGAGAAGAGCGCCGAGTCACCGGATACCTCGAGCTCGGTCTTCCCGTATTCAGCTGTTCCGGTCTGCTCAACCGTGCCGCCGAGTGAATGAGCCAGCAACTGATGGCCGTAGCAAATCCCGAGCACAGGAATCCCGGCTCCGAAGATCGCAGTATCGATCTCATAGGCGTCGTCGGCATAGACCGAGGCCGGTCCGCCCGAGAGGATGATGCCGGCCGGGTTTCTGGCTTTGATCTCCTCGACCGTGATGTCGCGGGGGACGATTTCCGAAAGGACGTGAGCCTCTCTAACCCGTCTGGCGATCAGCTGGGCATACTGAGCCCCCAGGTCGACGACCAGGACCCGGTCGAAGTCGCCCGTTGAGGCCTGACCTGCCAACACCGCCGACTCGCCGGCCATCAACCCATCCCGACTCGTTGCGAACGCTGTAGGGCCTTTCCTTCGAACTGAAGCGATGGAGCCACCATGACTTCGGCCTTCTGAAACTCCTTCACGTTGGCATAGCCGGTAGTTGCCATCGACACGCGCAACGCGCCGAAGAGGTTGCGACGCCCGTCGTTCTCATGAGCGGGACCGGTGAGGATCTCCTGGAGCGTGCCGAGATTGCCGACCTGGACACGAGCGCCCCGCGGCAACGTCGGATGAAAGGTCGCCATCCCCCAATGGGAGCCTCGGCCCGGCGCCTCGGCGGCAGCTGCCAGAGGCGATCCGATCATGACGGCATCTGCGCCGCAGGCGATCGCCTTAGAAACGTCACCACCCGTCCGCATGCCGCCGTCCGCGATGACCTGGACGTATCGGCCGGTTTCATCGAGATAGCGGATGCGCGCCCCGGCCGCATCGGCGATGGCGGTGGCCTGGGGTACACCGACACCCAGCACACCCCGGGTCGTGCAGGCGGCGCCCGGACCAACGCCGACCAGCACGCCTACCGCTCCGGTCCGCATCAAGTGCAAGGCGGTTGAATAGGAGGCGCATCCACCCACGATCACGGGGGCGTCGAGGTCGGCGATGAACCGCTTGAGATCGAGGGGCTCGGTTTGCGTCGATACATGTTCGGCCGAAACAACCGTTCCCTGGATGACCATGATGTCGAGGCCCGCCTCGAGCGCCTGGCGATACAGTTCGCCTACCCGCTGGGGGGTGAGGCTGGCGGCGGTGACGATTCCCGCCGACTTCATCTCCTGGATCCGGCGACCGACCAGTTCCGGTTTGATCGGTTCGAGGTAGATCTCCTGCATACGCCTCGTAGCCTTTTCCGGCGTCAACTCGGCGATTTCCGCGAAGTGGGCTTCGGGATCCTCGTAGCGAGTCCAGAGCCCCTCGAGGTTCAAGACGCCCAGTCCACCCAACCTGCCGATCTCGACAGCGGTGGCCGGACTGATGGCGGAATCCATCGCAGAGCCCAGCATCGGCAGCTCGAATTGGAAGGCGTCGATCTGCCAGCTGATGTCGACGTCGTCCGGGTCCCTGGTGCGACGGCTCGGAACAATTGCGATGTCGTCGAACCCGTAGGCCCGGCGCCCCGTCTTGCCAATACCAATATCGATCTCCACCAGAACCTCCACCCGGATGGTCCGGTCACGGTACCAGGAGTCGCGGGTCGCGAGTCGCAAGTCGCGAGTCGCAAGTCGCGGTTCGCAAGTCGCAAGTCGCGAGTCGCGGGTCGCAAGTCGCAAGTCGCAAGTCGCGGGTCTCAGGGCTATGCGCGGGTCTCAGGGCTATGGGCGGGTCGCTCATTGCTACCCTCCCGGCGTGACCGAGCCGAGTACCACCGAGACCGAGCTGCCCCGCTTCACCTTTGGTGACGTTGTCCTCGTAGCGCTGGCCGGTTTCATCACCGCTTTGATCGTCACGGGCGTGCTGGCTGCGGTAGGCGACGTCGGAGCCGACGATATCGTCATGTCGGTTGTGGTATTGGTGCCGGCTCAATACCTCGGGCAACTAGCAGTGCTGGCCTGGATTGTCCGCCGTCGCAATACGACGTTCGCCGAAGGGCTCCGGTTCGATATCCAGCCCGGTGACATCTTCTATACGCTGGCCGGACTCGCCCTCCAGTTCGCCCTGGCACTGCTGTTCTTCCCGCTGTACGAACTGGCGGGTTTGGACGATTCGGGCCAGACGATCATCGATGTGGCGGCGGACTCCGAGTTGCCCCTCATCGCCATGATCGTTCTCTCGCTCACCGCCGCGGTGGCGGCACCGGTCGTCGAAGAACTCACCTACAGGGGTGTCCTGCTCCGCTCGTTGACCCGGCGAGTCTCGACCAGGGCGGCAATTCTCGTCTCGTCCCTCGTGTTCGCCGGCCTCCACATCTTGTCGGTCGATCTCACCGACCCGCAGTGGTTGCTCCAGTTCGGGATCCTGGTCCCACAGTTGATCCTGGTCGCAGTGCCCCTTGCCTGGCTGACACTGAAGCACGACCGGCTCGGTCCGGCCATCTTCACTCATGCCGGATTCAACATGTGGTTGGTGATCTTCATCGCCGGGGCGGACTACTTCTCAACGTTGGAGTGACTTTCACCGTTTCAGAGGTCAAGCTCATATCGAGTCCGCGACGCGGTATGTCACGTGCTCTGCGTTCTAGGTTCTAAGTTCTACGTTGTACGGTCGAGGGGCCTCGGCCCCTCAGGCACCCAGGCCCACCCGGCGGCGGACGTCTGCCATCTCCTGCTCGGCGCGCGTCCTGGCGTCGAGGGCGCCGCGCGCCATGATGCGGCTCACGTCCTGGTCGTCGAGCGAGTTGAAGGCATTGCGAATCGGGGCCAGGCCATCGACTACCACCTCCGCGACGGCTTCCTTGAACAGCCCGTACCCGGCATCGACGTATTCATCGACGAGATCATCGACCGATCGCCCCGTGTAGATGGAGAGGATGTCGAGCAGATTCGAGATGCCCGCCTTTTTCTCGCGGTCGTAGCGCACTTCTCGCTCAGAATCGGTTACGGCCGTCTTGAACTTCTTCACGATCGTATCTGCCGAATCCAACAGGAGCACTGAGCCCCGAGGATCACCGTCGGACTTCGACATCTTGGCCGTTGGGTCCTGCAGCGACATGATGCGCGCTCCCTTCTCCGGAGTGATCTGTTCGGGAACCGGGAAGGTCTCTCCAAAGCGGTTGTTGAAGCGGTCGGCAAGATCCCTGGTCAGCTCGAGGTGCTGGGTTTGATCGTCTCCAACCGGGACCGCATGCGCCTTGTGGACGAGGATGTCCGCGGCCATCAGAACCGGGTAGGAGTAGAGACCGAGCATCTGACCCACCTTCTCCGCTTTCTCCTTGTATTGGGTCATCCGGTTGAGGGCCCCGAGCGGCGTCATCGACCCGAGGATCCACGAAAGCTCGGCGTGCTGCGGTACCTGGCTCTGGAAGTAGAGAAGCGACCGGGAAGGATCCACACCCACGGCCATCAGCAATTTGGCGGTGAGTATCCGGCTGTCGTGGAGTTCCTCTGGGTCGTAAGGCACGGTCGTGGCGTGCAGGTCGACGACGCAGTAGATCGTGTCGTATTCCCCCTGGAGTGCCACCCAGTTCCTGAGGGCTCCCAGGTAGTTCCCGATGTGCACATCACCGGTCGGTTGAATCCCCGAGAAAACCGTTTGCTTGGTCACTGTCACTCCTGAAGAAAACGCCGGAGCCTCGAGGCGTCCGGCGTGTCGCGTTTAGCACTCGCGGGCGGGCCGTTCAGATGGTGAGCCGCCAATGAGTATCCGTCGTCATGATGGACTGAGGGTAGCCAGTCTCGATTGGCCCGTCACGTGAGCGGGCACCAACACCGGCCACGGCACATTGGCCTACTATCCCGTGTGATGGGTAACGATCAACTGATCACATCGATCCGGAACTCGGTGATCGGAAAAGATGATGTCGTCGAAGGACCATTCGGCCCGCGCCCCGTGATCTACGCCGATTACACCGCCTCCGGTCGGGCGCTGTCCTTCATCGAGGATTTCATTCGCGAGGCGGTACTTCCGCTCTACGCAAACACACATACCGAATCTTCAGGCACCGGCCTGCAAACTACTCGCTTCCGCGAGGAAGCGAGAGCGATGATCCGCCGATGTACGGCGGCCGGGAGCGAGCATGCCGTCATCTTCACGGGCAGCGGCTCGACGGGCGCCATCGACAAGTTGGTAGGCGTGCTGGGCCTGATGATCCCCTCCAAACTCGAGGAAACCCACCATCTTCTCGAGCACATTCCGGCCGAGGCGCGACCCGTTGTCTTCATCGGGCCCTACGAGCATCACTCCAATGAGCTCCCGTGGCGCGAATCCATTGCAGACGTAGTGACGATCGATGAGGACGCCGACGGCCATGTCGACCTCCATCATCTTCGGACCGAACTGGACCGATATCGCCACCGGCCGCTCAAGATCGGCTCGTTCTCCGCCGCCTCCAATGTGACGGGAATCCTCACTGACTGGGACACGGTCTCCACCATCCTGCACGAACACGGCGCGCTGAGCTTCTGGGATTTCGCCGCCGCCGCACCGTATGTCGGCATCGAAATGGGCTCAGCGGAGAACGGAAACCTCGCCTACAAGGACGCAATCTTCCTGTCGCCCCACAAGATGATCGGCGGGCCCGGAACGCCGGGAGTGCTGATCGCCCGCCGGGAGTTGTTCACCAATCGCGTTCCGGACGTGCCGGGCGGAGGAACCGTCGCCTACGTCAACCCGGACAGTCACCGCTATCTCGAAGATCCGGAACTCCGAGAAGAAGGTGGGACACCCGCCATCATCGAGTCGATCCGCGCTGGCCTCGTCTTCCAGTTGAAGGACACGGTAGGCGTCGAGGAGATCCGCACGCGGGAGGAGCAGTTCATCCGCCGCGCCATCCGTTCGTGGGAGGACAACCCGAACCTCGAGGTACTCGGCAACCACGACGCCGACCGCCTGTCAATCGTCTCATTCGTCGTCCGGCACGACGACCGGTATCTGCACCACAACTTTGTAGTGGCGATCCTCAACGACCTGTTCGGAATCCAGGGGCGGGGGGGCTGCTCCTGCGCCGGGCCATATGGGCATCGTCTACTGGGCATCGATATCGAGAAATCGCACGAGTTCGAACGGGAGATCGATCGGGGTTGCGAAGGTATCAAACCCGGATGGATCCGGGTCAACTTCAACTATTTCATCTCAGAATCCGTCTTCCAGTACATCCTCGACGCGGTGAATCTCGTTGCCGAGCAAGGGTGGAAGCTGCTGCCGCTCTACCGTTTCGAGCCAACTTCGGGTCTGTGGCGGCACCGCTGCCCGATCAAGGAAGCTCCAATGAGCATGGCCGACGTGTCGTACGAAGCGGGAGTGATGGTGTGGCCGCATCGCCGCCATGAGACCACCGAACCCGACCTGGCAGCGTATCTCGCCCAAGCACGGATGATTCTCGACGAAGCCCAGCACGATCTTCCGAGTCCGATCGGCATGCCGGATGTGACCGCCGACTTCGAGCATCTCCGGTGGTTCCCGCTGCCCGACGAGCTCAGACTGGACCGACGGTGACCGGAGAAGCCCAACGGAGTCAGACGCCCGTCGCGTTGGCGGTGGCGGCTGCGACGCTTGGCGCCGGGATGGCGATGCTCTACGTCGGCATACTGATGAGCCACGGAGACGTTTGGCTGCCCGCCAACCCGTTCGTGCTGGCGCTGGCAACCGGGGCGGGTTTCGCGTATGCGGCGGCGATTCCCCCGCAAGACCGGCTCCGATTCTGACCGTGACCGCCGGGATATTTCCGTCGTCGGGCTACCGGGGATCATGAGCCTCGGCATCCTGTTCTTGATCGTGGCCGCCGCCGCCGGTCTTGGTGCGTGTCGGGCTCATCCCACCTCGAGGACCTAGGCGGACGCAGCCGTGAACACCAGTTTCCAGGTCATGTTCCTTGTGAGCGTCGTGGCGGCATCGACTATCTACGCCTTCTATCTGGATGTGCGGCGGGAGGGCGAAGATCACCGGTTTGTCGACTGGCTGAAGACCGAGAGGACGGCCGATTGGGATGCATTGACTCGCTCAGACCGATTCCTGACGATCAGAGCAGTCGAGATACTTCGGCGCGGCCCCCTGGCGGACGACGCAGAATTCCGCGCCCGCTATCAGCGGACGCGGCACGGGGCCCGATTCTTTGTTGCGATGAGCGTGGCAGGCACCGCTATCGCACTTCTGATCGTCGGCACCACCCTCTTCGACTGGGACTGGTAGCAGCCGGTCGCTTCTGCGAACGGGTGTCCATGGCCATGTGAAAGTCCTCGTTGGTGGCCAGCAAAAGTCCTCGCGGTGGATGTGTAGGTAATTCACTGCGG
>JARGFH010000036.1 GCA_029210695.1 Acidimicrobiia bacterium | reverse complement strand
AAGGTGATCTCGCCGAATTGATGGACCGCCTAGACACCCACTCCACGACCGGATCGCGTCCTGAGCGCGTCCTGGGCGATGTCGTCGACCTGCCTCAAAGGCGCCGAAACCCCCGCTGAGCGGGGGTTTCGTTTGTGGGCCCGGCAGGACTTGAACCTGCAACCAACGGATTATGAGTCCGCTGCTCTGACCGAATTGAGCTACGGGCCCGACACCCGGATACTACGACCCCTCACCCCGCCAACCACAACCCGTCCTGCAGGCCGCTGCTACCTCGAAATCACGGGCGCCGGAATGTACCGCCGACGTGGGCAATGGCCACATCGCACGGCGCCGTGGCCAGAACCTCCTCGGCCACGGTACCGAGCAGCACCATCGAGTCGTCCGACGCGCCGCGAGTGGCGACGACCACCAGGTCGGCGCTGCGCTGCCGGACCACCTCCTGAATGCTCTGACCGGGTGGACCTTCCATCACGAGCGTGCGAACTCGATCGGCCCACGGAGCGACGAAATCCTTCAGAGCCTCGCTCGCTTCGGCCATCCGTCTCGACCGGCTCATGACGAGATCGGCATCTTTGAAGCCGGCCTCCCCGAGGAACGCATCGAACCTGACCGGCAGCGAGTACACGAGGGTGATATCCGCCTTCGGCGCCAGCTCCAAAGCAAAGCCAACGGCCACAACCGACGGCTGCGAGAGATCGACGCCGACCAGCACCCGCCGGTACGGCACCCTCGGCTGACGGCGCACTGCTATGAGGTGCGAGCGCGACTTGCGGGCAATTCGGCGCGTCATCGGACCGACAGACGCCGGATCGAGTGATGAGGTACCTGCCACGACGAGGTCGGCATGGCGCGCCTCGCTTGCCACCACTCTCGCGGGCGGACCCACCGGGAGGCGGATGTCGATGTGGACATCCGTTCGTTCACGAAGCCACTCCGCCAGATGCTCGGTCGAATCTCGCCGCAGCACCTGCATCGCGGTCACTTCGGCCTCACTGAGGAACACATCCTCCAACGGCGGGATGGCGTGCAGCAGGGTCAACTTGGCGTGATGCTCTTCCGCAATGATGCGAGCCCGATCGGCAACGCGACGACGCAACCCCGACAGATCAACGGCCGCCACGACCCGGCGCATCAATTCCTCCACTCGGTTTCAGTACAACTCTACTGATCCCTGAGACCGACCTCGATCTAACCGACACCGAAGCGTCGGGCCAGCAACAATGTCGGCAATCGAGGAGGGAATTTGGCCGGGATCGCCCTGTTGGGCTTGGTGTTCATAGGCTTCCCCGCGCTCGCCCGGTGGGGAGCAAAGAGGTGGCGAGTGCTCGAGTGGGCCGGTCCGATCGTGCTCGCATACTTGTTCGGTATTGCACTCGGGAACCTCTTCGATCTCGACACCGACTTCGCTACGACCGTCAGCGAAGCCATGGTCTTGCTCGCCATCCCTCTTCTGCTCTTCTCAACCGACGTGCGGAAGTGGTTGCGTATCGCCCGACCGGCAATGATCTCGTTCGGCCTGGCGGCTATCTCGGTCATGGTGGTGTCGGCCTCGTCTGCCTGGGTTCTGGCAGAGCGCCATCCGGAAACATGGAAGATGGCCGGCATGACGGTCGGTGTCTACACGGGCGGCACCCCCAACATGAGCGCCATCGGCGTGGCGCTAGACGTGACGGATGAGACTTTCGTGTTGATGAACGGCGCCGATGTTGTGCTGTCCGCCCTCTACCTGCTGTTCCTGATGACGATCGCCCGGCGGGTGCTCGGCCGATTCCTTCCACCGTTTGATGACGCCACCCTGGGAATCGATGGTGGGTTCGAAGAACCGCTCCCATATGGGTGGCGCCAGGTGATCATGTCGCTCGGCCTGGCCGTCGTAGTCGGCGGGGCCGTTGCCGGTTTGCTCATTGCGATCACCGGGGAGTTGCCGGTGGCGGCCGTCATCCTGGGAATCACAACGCTCGGGTTGGCCGCCTCGTTCGTACCGAGGATTCGTGCATTGCCGGGGACCTACGAAACCGGCGAGTACCTTCTGCTGGTGTTTGCCGTCGCGATCGGAACGCTCGCCAACATCCGCGAACTCGCCGACTCATTCTCAACAGTATTCGTGTTCGTCGCCGTCGTGTTCGTTGCTTCCATCCTCCTGCATTACCTCCTGGCCCGGCTGTTTCGCATCGACACCGACACCGTCCTGATCACTTCCACCGCCGCGGTCTTCGGACCGGCGTTCGTCGGGCCGGTGGCTGCTGCCATCAGTAACCGCAGGATCATCGTGTCCGGCCTGGCTGCCGGTGTGCTCGGCTACGCAATCGGCAACTATGCCGGCCTGGCGATCGCCTACCTCGTCCAACCCTGACATTTCTCAGCAATGCTGTGGACCGCTACGCGCCATTGCATTGCGGAGAAAACCACTGGAACTTTCTGCGCAATGCAGTGGACCACCACACGTCGCTGCATTGCGGAGAAACTCAGGTGGAGTAGAGGCCGTCGAGCATCTGGAGAACCATTTCGTCAACCATCGTCGGATCGGGCAGCGTCGTCATCATCCCGTACAGGGCGGCCTGGCCTTGCTGCGAGGCCGCCGGGTTGCGCCGCACCTGCTCAACAGATGCGCTCAGGTCGGCGAGGAAATCCTCGGCAACGTCACCGTGCGCCGGCGATGTCACCATCACGTGCAGCGAAGCCGGAGCAATCTGCCGGTCCATATGCCAGCCCCTGGCCTCCAGCGCGTCGCCGACCGCGTAGATGTCCACGTCGGTCGAATCGGACTCGAAGGCGAACACGCTTGCCGGTGGGGTTCCGAGGACGCGAACCCCATCGATCGCACTCACGCCGTCGATCAGCCGGTGGGCGGCCGACATGATCTCCTCGGCGATGGCCAGGTATCCATCCTGTCCCATCGCATTGAGCGCCGCCCAGGCCGCCGCGATCGCTCCGCCGGGCCGCGTGCCTGCCATTGATGGTGAGGCATAGATCCCACCCGGCCAGCCGGTCGTGACGTGGAACTGATGCCGCCGGAGTTCGGCGTTTCGATACATCACCGTCGAAGCGCCCTTGGCCGCGTATCCGTACTTGTGCACGTCGGCCGACATCGACGTCACGCCCGTCACCCTGAAATCGAATGGAGGGATCGGATACCCGAGACGTTCGACCCACGGCAGCAAGAAGCCACCGAGACAGGCATCGACATGCATGCCGACCTCCCGCTCCATCGCGACAGTGGCGAGTTCTTCAATCGGATCAATCATGCCGTGCGGGTAGTTGGGGGCCGAACCGACCAGCAGCACGGTATCTCCAGTAACCGCCGCTTGCATCGCCGCTACGTCGGCTCGCAGATCAGGAGCGATGTCCACCCAGATGGGCTCAACGCCGAAATAGTGCGCAGCCTTGCCGAACGCGGCATGGGCCGTCCGCGGAAGAATCATGTTCGGATGCTCGATACCTTTGGTTGCCCTACCCCAATCCCGGTAGGTCTTGACGGTCATCAGGAGGCTCTCCGTCCCGCCCGAGGTCATCGTCCCGGCCACCGCCGCATCGCCGTTGAGCATCGTGGCGGTCATCCGCACCACCTCAGCCTCGAATTGTCGAAGGGATGGAAAAGCGATCGGATTCAACCCGTTCTCGGAGAAGAGCGTGCCGTACGCCTCTTTGAGGAATTCCGTGTGTTCTTCGGATGCCTGGTACACGAGGCTCCATGTGTGCCCGGATTGCCAGTCGGCATCATCGATCCGCAGTGCCTGCATATCGCTGAGGACCTGCCGGCGGGCAACTCCGTGTTCGGGTATCTGCATGTCGCTCCCTTCCGGGTAGCGACGTTAGCTGGTATGGGACCGGGACACCGCGATCGGCGCAGGAGCGGACCGGAATCCCGAGGACACCTACACCGACGCCGTTCGGGGGATTTCGTCGGCGCTTGCCCCGCACGGTCATAACTTCCGGGGGGGGGTTCTCCCTGCCTTCCATCTAACCCGTTCAGGAACTGAACGATACGTCAGGGACGGTAGGTATTGACCACCGAGTTCTGGCCACCGTGGGGGTTGTCGACGTAGCCGTCGGCTTCGTCGTCGGTGATCCAGATCCCACCACTGGCCAGGTACCGGAACTGAATGTGCCGGTCGACGGGAAGGCGTAACCGTACCCGCCACGCACCTTTGGCGCGCCGCATTGGGGTAGCCACCCATTCGGTCGCATCGCACAGCACCGAGACGCCGTCAACGTCAACCGGAAGGGAGAGCTCGAACGCGACTTCGACCTCATCTTTCGTCTTGAAGAAGCGCTTCGTGATCATTGTCTCTCCACACCTGGATCATTCGGTTGCGGGCAACCCCGTTCGTGACCAGAACAGTACTCAGTGCGCTGGCCTAGCGGCACTCAACGACACGGACTCACCGGACAAGCCCGGGACCTCTCAGCGCCCGAATCCCGATTCGTTCTCTCTGAGAAACGCGCGTAGACGGCCGATCGCTTCGGGTGGGGGTTCCACGGAAAGGTGATCGCGCACGATCGCCTTCAGGCGGCTCTCGAAGTCGTAGGCACCCGAACAGTCCCGGCATCTCCGCAGATGGCGGGCGACGCGCAGCCTGGCGATCCACGTGATCTCACCGTCGAGGTAGAAGTAGATCTGAGCGATCGCGTGTTCGCAGCTGCCGTTGTACATCCTCGTTTACGCGCTCCCGATCGAGCTTCGTTGCCGTCCAAGCGTTGACAACCGCCGATGCAGAGGATTTCTTCCAAGGAAGTGGGATGGCCCGCAGCGGCGCCCGCCGCTAGCCGCGGCGGGCCGATCCGGCGCCGCCTGTTTCATACCAGGCGTTGAGCCGCCGAAAACCCTCATCCAGACTCACCACCGGCTCCCACGAGAGGGCCCTCCTGGTCTCTCGCTGGTCGAACCAGTGGGCCGTTCCGAGCTGCTCGGCGAGGAAGCTCGTCATCGGGGGGTCATCTTCCCTTCTCTGCCGCTCCCAGATCCGCTCCACGACGAGTCCGCTGGTACGAGCCACCCGGTAGGGAACCTTGACGCGGGGCGGCTCCAGACCGGCGGCGAGAACGATTCTGTTCAACAACTCGCGAACCGGGCGTGGCTGCCCGTTGGTGACCACCAGCGCTCTGCCTCCAAGCTCCGGAGCCCGGTCCAAGGCGGCCACGAGGGCATCGGCGGCATTGTCGACATAGGTGGTATCGATCAGGGAAGCACCGGAACCCACGATCGCCAATCGGCCCCCTCGGGCCCTGCTCACAATCCGCTCCACCAGCTGCGTGTCACCCGGCCCCCAGATGAGATGAGGCCTGATGGCGACGACCGCCAGGCTCGTCGAATTGGCGGCCTGCGCGATCAGTTCTGCCTGTGCCTTGCTCCTGGCATAGTGCCCCCGGGCGCGATCGGGATCTGCGGGACCGGCGGCTTCCCCGACGAGCGATCTGCCTGCGTGGGCAACCGACGGAGACGACACGTGCACGAACCGGTCGACCCCTTCTGCACTGGCGACATCGAGGGCGTTCCGTGTGCCGATGACGTTGGTCGATTCGAACTGCTGCCACGATCCGGTCACCGTCGCTCGGGCAGCCAGGTGGATGACCCCCTCCGCCCCGGCCATGGCCGCGACTACCGCCGCACGGTCTGCAACGTCACCAAGGTGTTCGGCAACCCCTAGGTCGGCGGGTCTTCGCTGGAAAACCGTGACATCGTCTCCGCGGCCGGTCAGCCGGCCCACAACTACGCGTCCCAGCAAGCTCGTGGCGCCCGTAACGAGAACTCTCATATTCGACCCAAGCGGCCGCCGGCCAGTACCTGCGCTGCCCAACGGGCGACCCGGGGACGATCGATCTTGGAGTTGTGACGCTTGTCGACGGGAAGTGACGGGACCGTCAGGACCGCGGCTACGTCGATCGCGCCGACCCGCGCTCTGACCCGATCGGCTAGATCCTCATCGGCCAGATCCGGACGCCGGCGGCCGGCCACCGGAACCACCACCACGACCAACTGCTGCGTGCCGGCCGGACCGATCCCGACTGCAGCCGCTTGCGCAACATCGGGAAGAGCCGTCACCGAATGCTCAATCCCGACCGGAGTCACCAATCCGCCTGCAGTCGTCACGATGTGTCCGACCCTGCCTTCAATCCACAGGCGGCCGGCGTCATCGAAATGGCCCACATCCCCGCTGCGGTGCCAACCGGCCGGTTGCGACGCCAGTTGCTGAGTCATCCAGAGGCCGTCGTAACCGTCCCGCATGTGCGCGGCCCGGATGCAGACTTCGCCTGCGACGCCGCCGGCGTGGGTAAGGGTGCCCGTCTCCTCAGCGCCGGAGCCGAAGGGGCTGATCGCCACCTCGACACCTCGAACCGGATGTCCGACACATACTCCATTTCCCGATCCGACCGCCTCGATTTCCGTCAGGCTGATGTCCGCGACGGGCAGAACCTCGGTCATGCCGTAGGGAGTGCGCGCCTGGGCCCGCGGCATCAGCGCGACGGCTCCGCGCAAAACGTCGACTTGAACCGGTGCCCCCGCCGACATCACCAACCGGACCCCCTGCATTGCGGCGGCTCCGGCAGCCGATACCCCGTCTGCCGTCAGCGCAGCATTGGTCAACGCGGCGGGAGAGGCGAAGACGAGCGTTGCCCGGACTGCCTGCACGGCCTCCGCCAGTGCTCGAGCGGTGAGGCTGCCCGGAGCAGTAACAACCATGTCCGGCACCACGGAAGTTATACCCATGGCGGGCCCGAACAGGGCGAACGGCCCGAACGCGGCCACCAGGCGGTCATCGCTATGGATCCCGTATAGATCGACGAGGGCGTCACGCTGGGCCTGAAGCTGGTGGTGCCGATACGCAACTCCCTTGGCAGGCCCCGTCGCGCCGGACGTAAAAGCGATCGCCGCCTCATCGACGGGCTCCGGCATCGGCGGAGCCGGGCGCCGTTTGCCTCGGCTGCGCAGCTCATCGAGGGTCGCCCGCACATCAAACAGACGGACGAGAGCCGGCCCCAGCGGTGCGGTTGAAATCCGCAGACCGGGCCAGCCCAGCGTCCGGGCGGCGGCCAGGGCACGGGGAACCCCGATGAGGTAGTCCGGGTTGGCGGCTGCGAGTGCCCTGCTCATGCCACGGGCACCGAGACCGGCATCGGCAACCACCACCACCGCCCCAATCCGCCAGCAGGCGTAGAGAGAGACGGCCAGGTCGATGCCCGGTGGAACCAGCAAGGCGACCCGATCGCCTTTCTCAACGCCGAACTCGGCGAGCCCGGCAGCCACGCTCCTCACATCCGAATTGAGTTCTGCAAACGTAAGGGATGCTTCTGCTCCGCCGGAACCCATCTCGACGATGGCCACGGCGGCATCTTCGCTCCGCCGGTCGAGGGCGGCCCAGAGCGGTTCTCGATCCGCGATCGGTGTAACCGGGAAGGGCGCACGGTCGAGCCCCTGGACCCAGGTGGAAATGGCACTTGCGACATCGGCGTCCTCGGTCACGAGGTGACCGGCACCCTCGAATCGATGAATCTCGGACTTCGGTAGCCGGGCAACGAGGTCGTGCAGATAGCGCTCGGAGAACACCGGGTCGCGTGGGCCCCACAGAAGCAGCGCCGGAACTTCGCCAAGTTGGTCGAGGCCGGCGGCAACCTCATCCAGAGGCCGCCGGGTCGGGTGATCGTCACTCAGCGGGATGTCCTCGACGAAGGCGCCGATCCCCGCTCGCCGGTCGGAAGTGCGGTACGGAGCTTCATAGGCCTCGCGGATGGACGTGGCAAGGCGAGGTCGAGCCAGGGCCAGGGCTCCCCGCAGAAAGGTCGGAGTCGCAACGCAGGCTTTCTCCAGGATCCCACCGGCCCGGACCATGCGGATCAGCCGGGGTGCCGTCAACCCGCCCGGTTGGTGCACGGCCGTGTTCATCAGCACGATTCCGGCCATCTGATCGCGATGGCGCTCGGCCCAGCCCAGAGAAACCGGACCACCCCAGTCGTGGGCGACTGTCACGACCGGTCCCTTCAGTCCCAGTTCCTCGGTCAGTGCACACAGATCCTCGATCCGCTGCTCAAACCGGCGAGCCGTCCCGGTCCGTTCCGAGAAACCCATGTCGAGCTGATCCGGCGCAACCACCCGCACCGTTGGCGGGGCGCCGGCGATCAGCTCACGCCAGAGATACGACCAGGTCGGGTTGCCGTGCACACACAGCAGGGTGAGGGTCGGATCTTGCGCACCGTTGTCGAGCACGTGCCAGGTTCGGCCGGCTCCGTCGAGGCCCGCTGTCGTGACGAGCCGCGACCACCCGGGTTCGAGACCGGCCAGGCCGGACGGAGGAAGTGCGGCCGGCGACGTCGAACCGGCGGTCACCAGACCAGTTCAATCACCGATGCATTGATGCCGGACCCCATCCCCATCAGGAGGACTTTATCCCCGGCCAGGAGTGAGTCGGCTTCCCGGGACAGAGTGATGGGAATCGACGCCGGGCCGACGTTGCCGAGGTACGGGAACGTGAGCGGAACCTTGGCCATGTCTATTCCCAGGTGCTCACACAGCATCGTCGTGTGCACCAGTGAGATCTGATGGACGATGTAGCGGTCGACCTCCAGCCAGCCCCGCTCCTCTGCATCGATCCAGCCCAGCTTGGAGACCTGCAGTCCGGCATCCAGAAGACCTCTGGTATCCGTACGCATCTGGTTCATATCCCCGATACACAGGTTGTGGTGACTCGTGTCAGCCCTGGCCACCCCACCAACCACCTTGTGGCTCCCGGGGTTCTCAGAGTGCCGTCCAACGACTGCGGCGGCCCCTCCCGAGCCGAGCGTCAGCGATGCGAATTCGGCGAAGAGGTCGGCCATGGTCGCATCGGGACTCGAGAGCCGTTCCAGGGTTCTCTGCTGAATGAGGCGGCTGCCCTCGCCGTCGACGATCAGGGCATAGTTGATCTGTCCGGCGTCGATCATGTTGCCGGCCACCTGGAGTGCATTGACGAACCCGAGGCAGGCGTTGGAGAGGTCGAAATTGAGACACCAGCTGGGGAGATCGAGCGCATTGTGGACCGTGACCGCGGAAGACGGTTCGAGCCGATCGCGGCAGACCGAAGTGTCGATCAGCAAGCCGATCTCTTCGACCCGGACGCCGCTGGCCTCGATCGCCTTTGCTCCGGCTGCGGCAGCTGCATCGGTGAAAAGATGCCCTTCGGGCCACCAGCGGCGCTCACGGATGCCGGCGAGGCTCTCGAGAAGTCCCGGTTGAGCGCCGACCCGCTCGTAGGTCTCGGCAAGGATCTCGTCGAATTCTGCGGAAGTAACCACCTCCGGTGCATCCACATGAGCAACGGAGACAATGGCAGTGTCGATCAGATTGAAGGCGGCGTTGCCGGACATCAAGGGTCTTTCGGGAGGCGGGCAAAGGCGATTGTCGCAGAATAGGGGCCTCCGCGACCAATTTCGGCCGACTGCATGATCATTTTCGGTTCAGGGCTGAGCCCGAACCGCTTGCTTTGCGCATTTCGGGTCGACGGCACGTTGTCTGATTGACGCCTGCAACCGGTACCATTCGGCGGTGCCGATGAGCCGAATCAACAGACGCCGACTCTGGCACCGCTTTCTTGTCATCTGCGCGCTCAGCGCCGCGGCCGTTGCCGCGCCCCTTCTCGATCTCTACGGAAAGAATCCAGAGGTCTTTGTCGCCAATCGAGCCAGCAAGTCGCAGATCGTTCTATTTGCGCTGATGATCACGTTGGTTCCGCCGCTCATCGGTCTCCTGTTCCTAGGCTTGGCAGAGAAGATCGGATCCCGGACGGCCACCCGCGTCTACATAACCTTCGTAGGGCTGGGCGGAGCAGCGCTAGGTCTGGTGATCAGCCGGCAGGCGGTACCGGACGGCACCGTCGGCGCGATCATTTTGACCCTGGTGATCGCCTCGGTCTTGATCATCCTGCGCAAGAGAATCGAAGGAACACTGGTTCTATTCTCGCTGGCACTTCCGGCCGTGCTCGTTCTCTTCCTGGTGTTCTCCGCCACGTCCCGGCTCATCTGGGAACAACCCGCCGCCGCCGCTTCGATCGACACCAGCCGCGTCGGTCAACCGCATTCGATCGTCTTCATACAACTCGATGAGTTCCCAACCGCCTCGATGATGAACATGGACGGTTCGATCAACGAAACGCTTTTCCCGAACTTCGCCCGTCTGGCGAATTCCGGCACCTGGTACCGGAACGCACTGTCCGCCTCCATCGCCACAACGCAGAGCGTCCCGGCCGCGCTGACGGGACGTTTCGGAAGCAAGGATCTCAGCCCGTCGGCGATAGACCATCCGGACAACCTATTCACCCTGCTAGGCAGCGCCTATGAGATGCACGTGATCGAATGGGTAGCCGACCTCTGCCCGGAAGATGTATGCGAGGACTATGCCGGGAGGGCCCCGGCCCGATTCGCCTCGCTGGTCCGCGATACGGGCGTGGTGTACGGACATCTCTCCCTCCCCGCCGGGGCACGTGACAACCTCCCCAGCATCGACAACACCTGGAAGGGGTTCCTCGGTCAGGAGAACAACCCATCGGCGTCACCCGTCGCCGTCGACGACTTTCCCGTTCCCAAGGCCGGTGTCCGAAGCGAGTGGATCGACTGGATTCAGCGGATCATCAATGGTGTTACCGAAGACGCCCCACCGACGGTCCACTACGCCCATCTGAAATCCCCTCATGTGCCCTGGGTCGTCAACCCGTCGGGAACCCACTACGAGCGGCCGGAGCAATACAGCGAGGTCGACGGTGTCCAGGGGTCGGGGTTCTGGGATGTCGACCCCAACATCACCCGGCTCGGTTTCCAGCGGCACCTCTACCAGCTGGGGTTCCTCGATACGATGCTCGGATCGCTCTTCGACCGACTGGCAGAGACGGGCAGCTGGGATGATGCCATGATCATCGTGGTGGCCGACCACGGTGCCTCATTCGTCCCCGGCGAGCACAGACGGTGGCCGTACGAGAACAACCGCGATGACCTCTACCGGGTTCCGTTGTTCGTGAAATACCCCGGCCAAACCGAAGGAATGACCCGGGATGAGCCGGCCTTCACAATCGACATCCTCCCGACCATCATCGACGCCCTGGACATCTCCAGCGACTGGGAGCTCGACGGCATGTCGTTGCTGGACATCGAAAGCACCGACCGCCCTCACACGATCATCCACTGGTGCTGCAGCACGGAGGGCGCGAGCACCGACGTCTCGGTCCTCTTCGAGCAAGTCGCCCGCAACCACCAATGGGTACCCGGTCAGGACAGTTGGACGGAGATCGCCGCGGTAGGGCCATACCGCGAACTCGTCGGCACACCGGTGGTCGAACTCAGCCCGGAAGCCAGCGACGAGGTGCGCTGGTCGCTCGATCACGCCAATGCACTCGCCTCGGTCGATCGCCGGTCCGGCATGGTCCAAACCCTGATCACCGGCCGGCTCGAGCTGCCCACCGACGTTGAAGGCGACGACATTCTCATCGCGGTAAACGGACGGGTGGCGGGGGCCGGATTCATCTCCCGGGACACTCCCAGCGGTGGGCAGATCCGGGGGCTCGTCGCAGAAGATCTGATGACGGACGGAGCGAACGAACTCACCATCCTCGTCCCGATACCGGACGGTTCAGGATGGCTGACCGGATCGGCGGACGACGTGAACCTCGAGTACATCGCAGACGACGGGCACGTGCTCGCACTGCAGGACGAGGGCAACCGGCGTCTTCAGGTGGACGAGGTGACGAGAACCGAGTCCGGCTGGCACGTGGTCGGTTGGGCGGCCGATGTCAGCCGGAAGGTCACCGCCGACCGGTTCTACGTCTTTGCCGGCGACTCACTCGTTGCGTACGGCCCACCCAATCTCGACAACCCGAACGTTGTGAGGTGGTACAAGAGTGACGATCTTCTCCGGTCGGGATTCTCATTCGAGATCGACGCCGGCTCGGTGCCGGATGGGCTCGACCGGTTGACGGTCGTAGCGGAATTCGGGGATTACGCGATCAGCGATCCGGCGACCTTCAACGACTGACCTCCCGGGGATGCAGTTCGAACAGCAGGCGGGTGTCCGACCCGAGCTTCCGTTCGTCTCTGATCTCGAAGAGGCCGGCGATGATCTCCCTGAAGGCATCTTCATCCCGTCCTTCGTGAAGCTCCTCGGCCAGCTTGTTGCCGATGAGCTTGGCGACCATCTCGTCTGAAGGTGAGACGAACTCGACCACAACCGGGCAGTCGAAGCTGCGCAGCCACTCCATGACCCTGCGCGGTGGGATGCTGGCCGAGTAGATCAGATGGTGGATGAGACCGTAGGCGATAACCAGGTCCGGGCGGGCCCGTTCGAACAACGATGGGCGTTCCGCACCGGCCCATCCCTGCGATGGCGATGGATTGGCGAGGTCGCCCACCACGATTGACAAGGCCTTCCCGGTCCCACGCCGGTGCAGGTGGTCGAGAACGGCCTCGTCGCCGTCGACCGCGATGGCGTGTGCGCCACGGCCGGCCACGATCTGAGAGAAGTAGCCGTCGTTGGCCCCAACATCGAGCACCCTGCCGGGTTCCACGCGCTGAAGGACGCTCTCGAGGAACTCGCCCTTGGTGGCCCGATCCCGCTCCACATGGGTGCAGGCGTGGTAGTCAGACCATCCGTCATCTTCGGGATCCCACTGCAACGATTCGACGAGGCGGCGGAGTTTCCTCACGTTGGCGAGGATCAAGTCGGCAGAGAATCCGGCCCGCCTGAGATCGTCGCGAACCGCCTTACCGGACATCCGCTCCTCCATCCGCGCCTGGAGCACCACATGGAGGAGAACGCGGGGTTGGATTCTTCGCCACCACGGCAAGAGGCTCCGCATATGGGCGGCGGTCGGACCTTCCATGTCGCCGCGCATCCAGGGTTGAAAGGGAACACCACTCCAGGCCCGCAGCATGAGTGGGAAGAGGAACTGCCTGGTGAACTGGCGATAGCCGATCCACGGCTCACCGGGTTGATATCGCTCGAATGATCCGATGTCGATGAACATCGGACTGCCGTCCACGAACTGAATATTGAAGGGAGTTGCATCCTTGATCGTCAATCCGGAACCGAGTGCGCCTTCCAGCAGATCCAACTGAAGGAGTGCGGCGTCCTTGAGCATCGAAAAGGTCCACTCGTACGGGTAGGTGATCAAGGGCAGGCGAGGATGCTCCAGCGCGCCGGCGGCGCCTGCGGGTGGATCAACTATCTCGGTGGAGGCAATGATCTTGCTGTCTGTAACCGCCCTCTCGAGGAAGTCAGTCCCGGCCAGTGCCCGCCAGGCCTCGAGACCGCGCTCGTCGAGAGTGCGCAGGACTCGCGTACCGTCGATGAAGATCTGCGAGGCCGGATCGCGAAACGAACCCGGGTCGGCGGAGATCATGCGGTCGTCAGGACCCGAGTGGGGTCTCGTCCACCGGTGCTTCTACTTCTTTCTCCAGCTTGGACAACTGACGAGAAATCGAGAATCTGCTCTTCCACGCTTTGAAGGCGACGGCGAGGCCGGCGAGGCCTCCAAGCATGGCTTGCAGCAGCAAACTGCCAGAGCCTGGATCCAAGTATCCGACGATCATCGATCAATACCTCCTGAAGCGAGCGGCAAAGCCGCGTCGCCGCCATTGTCGTCCAGTTCGCCGAACATGCCAACCTCGCGCTGCTCCTTTTTGATTAGCATGGCTAAATGCCTTTGGAATGGAAGACTCGGTGAACGGCGCTCGAGAAGAAGCGGCCGGGTCCTTGTGGCTGTCCGTCGCCCGCCTGGCTCGCCGTCTTCGGCAGGAATCGATGGGTGATCTCACTCCTTCCCAGCGCTCGGTGCTGGCGACGCTCGACCGGCGGGGTCCGCTTCGGATGGGTGAGCTGGCGTCCATCGAGGGAGTTTCACGCCCGAGCATCACCGGCATCATCGGCAGGCTGGAAGGGAGCGGGCTGGTGACCCGGGAGCCGAGTCCGGAAGATGCCCGGTCAACAATCGTGCGACTGACGGCACCGGCCCGAGAGATCCTGGACACGACTAGCCGGCGGCGCAGCGCGTTCCTGGCGAAACGGATGACCCACCTGAGCGACGAAGAAGTGGGCACCCTGGCCAAAGTCGCCGTTCTCCTCGACAAGATCGCGGCCGGCGAATGAGCAGGCCCGTCTGGGTCAAGAGAGCTTTCTCGCCGTTGGCCATCCGGAATTTCCGGCTCTATTTCATCGGCCAGACGCTTTCAATGTCGGGGACCTGGATGCAGAGGGTTGCCCAATCGTGGCTCGTGTTGGAACTGACGGGAAGCGGAACGGCTCTCGGCCTGGTCACCGCGGTTCAGTTCCTGCCCATGCTCATCCTCGCCCCCTACGGCGGCGTCATCGCCGACCGGTTCAACAAGCAGCGTCTGCTTCTGATCACCCAAAGCGCGGCGGCGATTCTGGCCTGCGCACTGGGGTTGCTGGTCGTCTTCGATGTCATCCGGCTCTGGATGGTGTACGTCCTGGCCGGCGCGCTCGGTCTCGTCTCCAGCGTCGACAACCCGACGCGACAGACTTTCGTTCCCGAACTGGTTGGACGTGAGAAGCTCACCAGCGCCGTGAGCCTCAACTCGGTATTGGTCAATCTGGCGCGTGTCCTCGGGCCGGCGGCAGCCGGGGTTCTCATCGTTACGGTGGGGTTGGGACCCTGCTTCCTGGTCAATTCAGGAACCTATCTGGCCGTCATCGTTGCTCTTATCCTCATGCGGGCCGATGAGCTGCAGACTGTGGCGCCCCAGCCGCGCCGCGCCGGGCAGTTGCGAGAAGGGCTGCGGTACGTCGGGGCGACACCCGCCGTCCTCACTCCCCTCCTGATGATGGGTGTCGTCGGCATGTTCGCCTATGAATTCCAGGTCATACTGCCGCTGATCGCCAAATTCACGTTCGGGGGCGACGCCGGAACATACGCCACGATGTCCGCCTGCATGGGCGGAGGGGCGGTCGTCGGGGGCCTGGTGGCGGCGTCTCGTCGTACCCGTCCGGCGGTTGCCCTCTCACGTACGGCGGCAGTCTTTGGCGTTACCCAACTCATCACCTCGTTCGCTCCCAACCTCGTGACCGTCTACGTGGCCCTGGTTGCGCTTGGAGCAGCCAGCATCACCTTTCTGGCCCTGGGAAACGCCACTCTTCAGCTGAGCGCCACCCCCGAGATGCGTGGACGTGTCATGGGATTGTGGGCTGTGGCGTTTCTGGGGTCGACGCCGATCGGAGGTCCAATCATCGGTTGGGTCGGCGAGAACGTCGGGCCGCGCTACGGACTCGGTCTCGGTGGAGTAGCAACGCTCCTTGCCGCCGCGTTCGCCTACCGTAAGCTGCTGACCATTGGACCAACCGTCATTCAAGTCGCCGGTACGCCAGCCCTAAACGCCAAGCTGGGCCCGTAGCAGTACGGCTAGCCCGCGTCCGTCGAAGTCTGGCTGCGCGCACGACGGGGGACGGGTTGCGGCCGTCTTATGGGGGTGAGCTGGGTACGGCCTCAGTGTCAACGGCGACTCCCAGACAATCGGACGCCAATCCTGTGGTGGGGATTCCGGAGATTCTGACGGTGGTTTCTACACCGGATGAGACTTCAATATCAAGCGAGCAGTAGCGTTCGATAGGGTCGGCCGGGATGTGTCTGTTGAACGGTGCCAACGTACCGGGATTCGCCAGGAAGTGGATCCGATAGAGGCCGGGTTCCAGCCCGGCCGTCTCGTCCCACAGATACGCCCCTTCGCCCCAGGACTCGGATAAAACCCAGGGCGGCTCATCTCTCCAGTTCGGCGGATGCACGAAGTCTGTTCCCGAGTAGGGGTCGGAGTCGATCATCGTCCAAAACGCTCCACCTACCAACTCGTTGTAGCCATCGGACGACGAGACTACGGCCAACAACCGATACCCCTCGACTCCTTCCCAACCGTCGATGGAGAGCGCGATGGTTGCGGGAACGGGTTGAGTGAACGGGGAGGGATGGATGGTACGGGTGATGCCATCGAAACTGGTCAACTCGTCCTCCGAGACGGTCCACAGAGTCCCGTCCGAGGTGACTGCCGCCTGGCGGTCACCCACCGGGGAATCGAACGGGTAGGTCGTCCATCCGGTGTCATCAAATCGTGAATATCCGTATGGGGGGAACCCATAGTGGACTGCCCACACCGTGCCGTCGATACCGGTGGCTATCACAGCATCGTTGGACAGCAACCCATCTGCCATCGTGTAGGTAGTCCAGATCGTGCCATCAAAGGCAGCAACCCCTGCCGCCTCGGTGGCCAACCAAATGGTGCCGTCCGTCCCAGTCGTGACCTGCACTACGGTGTCGCTGGGAAGGCCGTCCTCGGTCGTATGTCGGGTAAACCCGGCACCGTCAAAAGAGAGCACTCCCCCGCTGTGATGGTCGGTAGCCGCCCACACCACACCGTCGTCTCCAACCGCCAACGAATCCGACCACAGTGACTCGTTCAAATCTGTTGGAAGGGGCACCGAGTAGGAACCCCCCTCGTATCCGTCGAACACAAGCAGCCGGTCTTCACCCACCGACAAATAGACGGCGCCTTCCTCCGAAACCACCAGATCACCGATGCCGCCTTCCAGCTCGGGAACATCGTCGGAGGTGAACACCGTCCACCAACAACGCCCCCAACAGCCATCAAGACGCGCCACCCACCAAAGCCACCGTGCACCGAACCACCCTTCCAAGCGTCCGCCGAACTGCTCATCATCCGCCCGGGATACGGAAGACCCGGCCACCCACAACACTCCATCGGAGCCGATGGCGATTTGTTCGATATTCCGACCCGGAAACCCGAGACCCGGACGCCCGCCCTCCAGACCTGTCCCGCCGGGCAGGTCCTCCACGTCGATCAGAGTCCACTCGCCTGCCCCGTCCAGCCGGGCAACCCCCACCGGTGCCGCCACATACATCAAGCCATCCGGCGAAACCTCAACATCGTTCACCTCATATACCCAGTCGAGTATGCGAGATTCAAACTGCCCCGCTACCTCGCCGACCGGCGACGGGCGTCTCCCGACGGTGGTCGACGTCGATGAAGAAGGCGGGACCGGCGGCAGCGTGCTCGGCGCGACGTCCTGCACGTCATAACCCTGAGATAGTGCAATACCCCCCACAACAAGAACGACCAACCCCGCCAACAGCAGCCCTCGAAGACTCCCCGGGCCGGGCGCTTCGCCATCGATCAGCACCACACGAGGAGAATTCGCATCCGCGCTACGGCGCCCGTTTGCCGAATCCAAGATCACCTCTCACACCATCCTCATTGCCAGAGCAGAGTTGGCCTAGAGGCCAACGACCCCTCTCGTCCGCGACGGTTGAACGCCGGTTGCGCACTACGGCCCAGAAGCCGTCATGAGCAATGCCTGTACCGGGTGGTCCTTCCGGCGTGGCGACCGCGCAAACCGGCGGGCGGATCACCGGGTGGCGGGTTCGTCGAGAAGATCGAGGTCGGAATCGGCGATATGGCGATGGCAGGGCCGTTGGCCTCTTCACCGTCGCAACTTGCAGGCGGATGATGACGTTAGAAGGGATGAGAACCGATGCGCTACACACTCGCCATCGCAGTTTGCTGGTCCCTGTTGTTGGCCGCCTGCGGGACCGACGGCGAGGACACCGCTGGATCCTCTCTAACCGCTACCTCAGCGACGACGAGCACGGCCGGCGAGACGTTGGTGGCCTCCACGACCAGCGCTTCGACTTCGACACCTTCGAGCACACTGGGCGGTGTATCGGTGGACTACTCGGGATTGGCAGCGCTCCAAGAGGTCGCCACAGCCGCGATTTCGACAACGGCTACCACAGCCTTGTCGCTTCCACCAGAAGCTGCGACCGGACCGGATTTTTTGTGGCACGGACCCTTCGGCCTGATCAGAGTTGAGCGCGGGATTCCGACAATCCTGTGGGATCAAGGTCCGGTGCAATGGGCTGCTGATGATCTAGAGGGCGGTGTCATGTTCATGCCCGAAGAGCAGCCAATCTTGATGTGGCAACGAGTTGGGCAATCAGAACCGGTCGAGGTGGAACGTGAGTCGGGCTACTGGCACCCGGGTTTCACGGGCATTCTGGATGGTGCCGCAACGTTGTTCTACTCCGGTGTGCCAATCCAGATTGACCCGGACACCTGGCCGTGCGCGGACTGGGCGCTCAATGGGTATGCCCTACCTACCGGGGACGAGTCCACCTTCATATGCCTGCCGATGGAGGACGCAGGGTACGACATCGGGTCTTTCGGTGGGGGGCTGTTCGTCGGGGCCCCCTACGGCCAGTGTGGCGGTGACTACACCTACGACGTGATCGAGTTTTGGGATCGATCCGGCACCGAGGTCGAGGTAGCCTCCAACCCGTTTCCTTCGGGCCAGGGCTGTGCTCCGTGCGAACTGGCTGCACGGATCTCTGATGACGGGAACCTGCTGGCCTACCGGTATCGACCCGACGCATTCTGGCCGGATTCGGACAACTTCCCGACAGGACCCCGTGTCTGCACGGGCGACCACGACGGATGGTGGGAGAAGAGCCAACTGATCCCCGCAGTGGTGGCAGTGGTAGACCTCACCACCGGTGAAGAGATGTGGAGTACCGAAATCGGAGCGGACGTGCAACTGGGGGACTTCGACGGACGCCACGTCGTTCTCCACCGGTGGGACTGGTCAAACCACGTTTGGGTCGACATCCGAATCGTCGACACCTGGGGAGAACATCCGGCCATATACATCGGCACCCCCAGTGTCGTGTCGCTCTTGGGACGGGGACGATGAGATCAACGGAACGAATAGAACCGAGGCGCGTGTTACTCGCCGTCGTGGTCTGTGTGTCCCTGTTGCTGGATGCCTGTGGGAGCGCTGACGAGACGACCGGGTTTTCTACTACAACGGCTCAAGCGTCGACCACGACCACAATCGTTTCGTGGACTTCATCGATATCGTCGACAACTGCCCGTGCCGCCACCGCGACGAGCACTGCGGACCCCTTGGTCACCTCTTCTGCCACGACGGCGTTAACTTCGATCACCGCTCCGCCGAAAGGTCCACCGACTCTGGAGGTCAACTCGCCGGAGGACGGCGAAACGGTTACTCAACGATCGAAGCTGTTCTTCGGGAGCGTCGAACGGGGTTGCACCGTCACGGCAAAGGGCGGCTATGAGGCGATTGTCCCCGAACCTTATCCCCAAGCTCCGACGGATGCGCCAAGTCAGTGGTGGCTGATCCTGGAACTGACCCCAGGGGGAAACACGTTCACGTTCACCGCTTCCTGTCCCTCGGCGGCGTCCACCCAGGTGGAGCTGACCGTTACCTACGACCCGAAACCGTTCGTGTTCTACGACCAGATCGAACTCCGAGGTGACGGACTCGGTCTCATCGACTTCGGCGACCCGGCGGAAGAGGCTCTGGAACGACTCATCTCCGTGCTCGGACCACCCGGCCACGAGTATTCGTGTGTCCCTGAATACGACATGGACAGTTGCCTCTACGGTCATCCCGCTGAGGATTACTACGCCGAAGCGCACTGGCAACTCCACGATGGTGTTGGACTAACCGTCACCTTCTCAGACTGGCACCTATTCCGTGATGATGGAGTCCCGCATTTCGATGCCTGGTATCTGACCCACATGGACATGCTCTACGGCTTTCACGGGATGGCGCGATCGATGCCATTCGACATCCGTTCGCCACTTGCCACCAGCGCAGGAATAGCCATCGGCGCAACCGTCTCCGACCTTCAGGACGCCTACGGCGGTGACCTCAGCCTCCCAAACACAGCCGATGAATGTACAGGCCAGTTTGAGTTCAGCATCAAGAGCGCGCCAGGACTCGGGGGTGCGGTATGCGGCGACCCTACCGACCCCGAAGCCAGGATCTGCATAATCAACGCCGGGCAGAGGTCAAGCTGCTGACACGTTGAAACGAGTCGGAAATCGCCACCGACGTTCCGTCAAACAGGTGGCCTGTCCTGATGCGGGTGCCAACCCCGGCGCCGGATGGTCGTTGAGCGTCAATGTCACACCATGCGGTGAGACCTCCGGCACTGTCCTGCGTTCCCGTCCGACGGACAGATCGCTCGTTACGAACATCGGCCAGCGCTGGCCTCTGAAGCGCAAAAGGCCTGTTCAGAGGGTTGGAGCCTTCGCTCCGGGGGTGGGACTTGAACCCACAACCTACGGATTAACAGTCCGGCGCTCTGCCAATTGAGCTACCCCGGAAGGCGGCCGGAAGAATACCACCGTATGCCACAATGGTTCGATTCCCTTCCGGAGGTTCTGGCGTGAAGTTGAAGAGGCTTAGTTTCATCATCGGCCTAGCGATCGGCTACGTGCTCGGCGCCAAAGCCGGCCGTGAACGCTACGAGCAAATCAGGAAGTTCGCCGGTCGGGTGGCAGAGACCGACACGGCCCGGCAGTTGATCGAGAAAGGCTCGGCGGTGGCCGACCTGGGCGCGGCGCGGGCCAAGCAGGTCGTGAGCGAGGGAATGTCCACCGCGGCCGACAAGATCCGCGAGAAAACAGAAGGCTAGGAACTAGCTACTCGCTACTCGCGACTAGGAACCAGGAACGCGCTACTCGTCGAGGAATCCCTCGAGGCGTTTCGAGCGGGCCGGATGACGGAGCTTGGCAAGCGCTTTCGTCTCCAACTGGCGGATCCGCTCCCTGGTCACATTGAAGTGCCCGCCGACCTCTTCAAGGGTTCGTGGAGCGCCTTCGTCGAGCCCATACCGCATGATCAACACGGTTCGCTCGCGCTCGTTGAGATCCTCGAGAGCCCTCCCCATATACTCCTGAAGCAGCTTGAACGCGGCCGCTTCCACGGGGACGACGGCCTCGGTGTCCTCCACGAAGTCGCCCAGCGTTGAGTCTTCCTCCTCCCCAAGAGGCGTCTCTAGGGAAACCGGATCCTGGGCGATCTGCCGCAACTCCGTCACCCTGGTCGGATCAACTTCGAGCTCGAAAGCGATCTCTTCGATGGTCGGCTCCCGGCCCAGTTCTTGGAGAAGAGTGCGCTGAATCTGGGCAAGCTTGTTGATTGTTTCCACCATGTGGACGGGAACGCGGATAGTCCTGGCCTGATCGGCGAGAGAACGTGTCACAGCCTGTCGAATCCACCAGGTCGCATAGGTGGAGAACTTGAAGCCCTTGCGATAGTCGAACTTCTCGACGGCGCGCATCAAGCCGAGATTGCCTTCCTGAATCAGATCGAGCAGGGCCATCCCCCGACCCACGTACTTCTTGGCGATGGAAACCACGAGTCGGAGGTTCGACTCGACGAGCTGTTTCTGGGCTCGCGCACCTTGCCGGATCTCCCGGTCGAGGATGGCGCGGTCTTCCGTCGTCAGATCGTCATCATCCTCTGCTGCTTCGGCGAGGTGCAGCTTGGCCCGGATGCCCGCCTCGACCCGCATGGCCAGCTCCACCTCCTCCTGGGTGGTGAGCAGGCGGTAACGGCCGATCTCCTGGAGATACATGCGGACCGGGTCTGAGAGCGAAATGCGCTCCTCGTCTGCGATCGACGTGTCGGACACCTGCGGGCCGTCTTCCCGGATGCGCACGTCGCCACCGCGGAGCTTGTCCAGTACGGCTTCGAACGCGTCGACGGGCGCCTCTGCCTCTTCGAGTTCCTGCTGCACTTCTCCCATGGTCAGAAAGCCGCGCTGCTGGCTTCGCTTCATCAGCTCGGCGATCACCTTTTCAACGATGTGCTCCACTATTCGCTATCCAACTCTCTCTTGCGTCGCTCCAAAGCTATCAACTGGCGGAGGAGATTTGAATGGGTATCTGATCCGGCCGTCTCCGCGTCGATCTGCTTCCTGACTTCGACGATGCTGCGCTCGGTTCGCCACCGTTCCAGCCGCTGCACGAGGGCCTTCGGGTCATGATCGAGCGGGCGCTCATCAAGGACGATCACCCGTAGCGCGTCACCCCACCCTTCCGGAAGGGCCCCGAGGTCGATGACGGTTCCGGGCGGCGTCGACGACAGCAACGGATACACCGCCTCGAAGTACGCACGGTGCTCGGCGAGCGAGAAGAGGTCCAGATCCAGAGCGTCGAGCGGAAGACGACTGTCGTTCGCCAGCATCAGCCGCAGCAACTCCCGTTCGGCCTGCTCCGACCCGGACAGCGTAGAGCGCGGCGGAGCGGACGGTGGCCCGGGGGACTCAGAGCGTCGACCCGGATGGCCTCCGCTGCGCAGCGCTTCCTGCACCGCCTTGAGGACGGCACCAAGATCAACGCCCGTGGCCCTGGCGACGCGTCGGGCATACTCGGAGCGGACGATCTCATCTGACTGACGGGCGATCAGCATGGCCGCTGAACGGACCGCACGCGCCCTCCCCTCGGCTTCGCCGATGTTGTGGTGTTCCAACTCTCGATCGATGCGGAACTCCAGCAAAGGACGCGATGCCTCGACGGCCTGGCGGAGTTCATCGAGCCGGCCCGACTGCACCATGTCGGCAGGATCGGCTCCGCTGGGCATCACAGCAACCCTGACGTCGAGATCGAGATCCGCAGGAGTGGACAGTTCGTCGCCGCGCAGGGCCGCTCCAACCCCGGCTTCATCTGCGTCGAAGGCCAGCACGATTCGTTCCGAGAAACGCCGCAACAGATCGAAGTGCTCCTCGCCCAGCGCCGTGCCGCAAGTCGCCACCGCCACCGGCAGGTCCGCCAGATGGAGACCGATCACATCGGTGTACCCCTCGACAACCAGTGAGTAACCCGACCGGGTGATTGCCGCTTTGGCCAGATCGAGGCCGTACAACAGCTGTGCCTTCCGGTAGATGCGGGTCTCCGGCGAGTTGAGATACTTGGGCCCTTCCCCATCGAGGAGGCGGGCACCAAAGCCGACCGGTGAGCCGCTGATGTCGTTGATGGGAAACATGACCCGCCCGCGGAACCAGTCCCGCAACCCGCCTCGCTGGTTGCGCGCCGCCAGACCGGCGTCCAGCATCGTCTTTTCGTTGACGCCTTTGCCGCTGAGATACCTGACCAGCGCATCCCAGGTTTCCGCAGGCGAGTAACCGATCTGGAAGCGGTCGACCACCTCCCCGTCGTAGCCGCGCCCGCGCAGGTACTTCCTGGCGGAGGCCGCGTCGGGAGCGTTTTTCAGCCGATCGTGGAAAAACTCGACCGCCTTCTCGATGGCTTCGATCAATGCCTGTCGTTCGCCGCGCTGCCTGGCGGCCTCCTTGTCGATGCGGAGGGTGATTCCCGAACGGGCGGCCAGGTGCTCGACGGCCTCTGAAAAGTCCAGCGCCTGGGTCTCCTGGACGAACTTGAAGACGTCGCCTCCCGCTCCACACCCGAAGCAGTGATATAGGCCCCTGGCGACATCGATGGACATCGAAGCCGTCTTCTCCTGATGGAACGGACAGATCGCTTTGACCGCCCGCCCGCGCTTGCGGACGGTGGTCACGGAATCCACCAGATCGACGATGTTGGTCGCCGACCGAACTCTCTCGATGTCGTCGCGCATGAATGCCATCGCCATCCGAGTGTAGGGCGGCCGGGTGACTGGTTCTCTTCGCCTACCATTCCCTGATGCATCTGGCCTTCCTGAATCCACAAGGCAACTTCGACCCTGCCGACTCGTATTGGACCGAGCACCCCGACTTCGGAGGCCAGCTCGTCTACGTCAAGAATGTGGCCATGGCCCTCGCTGCACTCGGACACCGGGTCGACATCATCACTCGCCGCATCGACGATCCGGCCTGGCCGGAGTTCTCCGCCGCGCAAGACGCCTATCCGGGCGGCGTTCGGATCCTTCGCATTGATTGCGGCGATTCATCCGCCTTCTTACGGAAAGAAGACCTGTGGCCGTACCTGGGCCGGGATTGGGTTCCCGGCATCGTTGCGCACTACCGGGCCGAGGGGGCAATGCCAGAGGCGGCCACCGGCCATTACGGAGACGGTGGCCTTGCCGCAGCTCTGCTGCGAGCCGAGGTCGGCGTGCCGTACACGTTCACCGGGCACAGCCTGGGGGCGCAGAAGTTCGACAAGATGTCGACGGGGTCAATGCCCCTGGAGCAGTTGGACGCTCACTACCACTTCGCCCCACGGCTCGAAGCAGAACGGGTGGGGATGAATCACGCGGGCGTCGTGATCACCAGCACAGCCCAGGAACGGTTCGAACAGTATGGACATCGCGCCTACGCGGGCGCCGTCGATACCGCAGAGGATGCGCGCTTCTCCGTCATCCCGCCCGGTGTCGCCCTCGATGTGTTCGGAACCGACGTTCGCCATGCCGTAGAAGCTGAGGTTCGCCGGCTCGTCGATGACCGGCTGAGCAGGGATCTCGCTCCCGACCGCCAATTACTTCCAGTGGTCGTCGCATCGAGCCGACTCGACCCCAAGAAGAACCCTGTTGTGCTGGTCGAGGCCTTCGCCGCCAGCCCGACGCTGCGAGAGGCCGCCAACCTGGTGTTCATCACCGGCGCCCTCGACGATCCGCTTCGCTCCGATAGCGGTGCAGGAGAAATCGAACTCGGCGTGTTGCAGGACCTGCGAGCCGCCGTCGAGGCGGGTGGTCTCGCCGGAAGAGTCGCCGCCTTCGGGGTCCAGGGGCAGGCTTCATTGTCAGCCGTGTACCGGTACTTCGCGGAGCGCCGCTCCGTCTTTGCACTCACCGCCCTCTACGAACCGTTCGGCCTGGCTCCGCTCGAAGCCGCCGCGGCCGGCCTCGCCATCGTCGCCACCCGCAACGGAGGGCCTTCCGAGAGCCTCGTCGATGGGAGCACCGAATACGGCGTGCTGATCGATCCAGCCGACCCTGTTGACATAGCCCGGGGCCTCGAACGCGCACTCGGTCCCGAGTGGGATCGCCTGGCGAAGGCCGGCCGGCAGCGAGTGCTCGACCGCTACACATGGGATCGCACTGCCGAGGGTTACGTAAACGCGCTCGAACGGGCCCGGTCTGCACCACCGCTCAATCTCCTGCCGATCCACTCGTACTTCACCGAGGGAACCCCGGAGGTCGAGCTCAGCAGGCTTCGGGAACTGTCCGGGTCCTGACGTACACTCTCGATCATGGATATCGACCCCGGCTACCGGCACCGACCAGCTTTCACAGAACACCTCGGCAAACATCGTCAGTACTGGCGGGACATGATTCTCGGCGTCAACGACGGCCTCGTGTCGATGTTCCTGCTGGTCGCCGGTGTCGTGGGTGGTGGAATGGCCACCCGCAATGTCCTGCTCACAGGGGTGGCGGGCGCCATTGCCGGCGCCGTCAGCATGGCTGCCGGCGAGTACATGGCAACCAAGTCGCAGGATGAAGTGTTCCAGGGTGAGATCAACCTCGAACGCCAACACATCCGCGACTTTCGGGAGGACGAACTCCACGAGTTGCGGGATCTGCTGAAGGGTCTCGGTTTGAAAGGCGATCTTCGTGAAGAAGTCGTTCAGCATTTCAACGGCAACGACGACGCCCTCCTCGGGGTGATGACGGCCCTCGAATTCGGCGTCCTCGATTCCGAGCGGCGCTCCGCCTATGCGGCGGCCGGAATGTCGGGCGGGCTGTTCCTGCTGGGATCGGCTCCGGCAGTCATTCCTTTCGCTCTCGTCACCAGCCCACACGCCGGCATGGTGATTGCCGGTATCGGCGCCGTGCTCGGCTTGCTCATCGTGGGCGTCATCAAGACCTGGGCAACCCGCGGCAAGCCGCTGCGAGCGGCCATTGAGAATCTGCTGGTGGCGGGCGTCGGTGGTGTACTCGCCTACTGGGTGGGATTCGGATTCGACAAGATCGTGAATGGGTAGTGGGGCCGTTGGTCATTGGCCATTAGCACCTAGCCACTTCAGCAAGGAGGCTTGATGTATTCGTCGGAGAATCTCACCGAAGATCGAGCCACCTTTGTCACCCATCTCGAATGCAGCTCCACCGGGGAGCGCTATCCGGCCGATGTCGTCGCCGGGCTCTCCGATCACGGGAAGCCACTGCTGGTGCGATATGACCTCGAGCAACTTGGAGCGGCGCTCAACAAGGGCGCCCTCTCCGCCCGCCCTAACGATTTGTGGCGCTATCGCGAGTTTCTACCGGTCCGCAGGACCGAGAACATCGTGTCTCTCGGAGAAGAAGCAACACCGCTCATCCCTCTCCATCGGATCGGGGAGCAGGTGAGTGCCGGGCAGGTTCTCGTCAAGGATGAGGGTCGTCTACCGACCGGCTCTTTCAAGGCTCGCGGCTTGGCGCTAGCGGTTTCGATGGCCAAAGAACTGGGCATCACCCGGATGGCCATGCCGACCAATGGCAACGCCGGAGCTGCACTGGCCGCATACGGTAGTAGAGCGGGAATCGAGACCTTCGTGTTCTGCCCGGACGACACGCCGGAAGTGAATGTGCGCGAAATCGCCCTGCAGGGCGCCCGCACGTTCCGCGTCAACGGCCTTATCAACGACTGCGGCCGAGTCGTCGGACAGGGCAAAGAAATCATGGGCTGGTTCGATGCCTCCACCCTCAAAGAGCCCTATCGGATAGAGGGCAAGAAGACGATGGGCCTCGAACTCGCTGAGCAGCTCGGGTGGCAGGTGCCCGACGTCATCTTCTATCCGACCGGGGGCGGAACCGGTTTGATCGGCATGTGGAAAGCGTTCACAGAACTCGAGGCGATCGGCTGGCTGGGCGCCAAGAAGCCGCGCATGGTGGCGGTGCAGGCGACCGGATGCGCTCCGATCGTCAAGGCGTGGCGAGACGGAGCGGACCACGCTGAGTTGTGGGAAGACGCCCACACCGTGGCAGCGGGAATCCGGGTACCCATGGCGATCGGCGACTTCCTGATACTCGAAGCCGTCCGGGACAGCGGAGGATTCGCCATCGCGGTCGAAGACTCCGCCATCGAAGAAGCCCACGGTCGGGCGGCGCGCGAAGACGGTCTGTTGATGAGCCCTGAAGGAGCGGCCACGCTCGCCGCCTACCTGCAGGCGCTCGAAGCCGGGCAGATTGACCGGTCCGACCAGGTAGTCCTGTTCAACTGCGGCAACGGGCTGAAGTACCCGATGCCTCCAGCCGAGCGCCGCCTGGATCACACCCAGCCGATCGACTGGTCTTTGCTTCTCAACGACTGAGCGAACCGATCGCTCCCATCAATACCAGCCTTGGATTGCTGGGCGCCGGCAACTCGCGGCGGGCCGCTGCGAGCGGCCATCGAGAATCCGCTGATGGCCGGCGTCGGTGGTGCACTCGCCTACCGGGTGGGAGTCGGATTAGATCGAATCGTCAACGAGTAGCGAGCCTCGAACGTCGCCCCATCGGCCTCAACCCGTCTCCGCTCGCGCTGCCTTCCAGTCGACGTACTCGTCTGCGAAACCGATGGCGAGCAGGGGTAAGACCGCGCCTGTGAAGAGCCCGGCGGCAGGGGCGACCAGGAGCAGGATCAAAACATACACAATGGTGAAGCCCACTGCGATCCATCTGGCCCGTGACCGTTCATCTGCGCGGAGTGCCACCGTTCCACCAGCCGCGTACCCCGCGGTTGCACCAAGAGCCGGTGCCAGCACCCCGATCGGGAAGGCCAGCAGCAGGAACAGCCCCATTGCCTTCAGCACGGCCGTACCGGGATTCCGGTGCGCCGAGACGAAGGCGAGCAGCATGAACACGAACGGGGCCAAACCCAAACCAAGAGCCGCCGCACCCGGTCCGACCAGGGACTCACCATCGGCGTCGGTGGTGAAGGCGGCGGCGATCGAAACATAGCTGAACACCAGCGGGACGGTGGCCGCGCCAATAGCCAGCCATCTTCGACGTGGGTTCAGCGCGGTATCAGGGCGAGTCGTCATGACCCGCCGAGGGTAGCCGTCTCGGCAACTCTCAGCCCTTCACCGAACCTGCGGTCAGACCTCGCACGAAGTATCGCTGCAGTGAGAAGAAGACAGTGAGTGGCAGCACCATGGTGATGAACGCTCCGGCCGTCAGCAGGTGCCAGGCTTCGCCCCTGGTTCCATTCAATTCGGCCAGCGCTTGCGTAAGAACCCGTACGTCGGGAGTTCCACCCAGGAACACGAGCGCCACCAGGAAGTCATTCCAGACCCAGAGGAACTGGAAGATCGCAAACGAGGCCAGGGCAGGTACCGACAGCGGAACGATCAGCCTCCAGAAGATCGTGAAGTGGCTGGCTCCGTCGATATGAGCCGACTCGATCGTCGACGAAGGCAATCCCCCGATGTAGTTGCGCAACAGATACACGGCCAGGGGCAAGCCGAATCCGGTGTGCGCGAGCCAGACGGCCATGTAGGTGCCGTTTAGGTTCAGATCTGGGAAGATTTGGAAGTCACCGATGAAGGCTCCTGAGCTGTAGAGGCGCAGGATCGGGATCAACGCCATCTGGAGCGGAACGACCAGGAGACCCACGACGGTCACAAACATCCACTGCCGTCCCCGGAAATCCATCCACGCGAAGGCGTAGGCAGCGAAGGCGGCTATCGCGATCGGAATGACCGTGGCCGGAATGGTCACGGCCAGGCTGTTGAGAAACGCGTTGCCGAAGCCTTCCGACGACAGCACGTTGCGGTAGTTTTCGAGGGTCCACTGGGCCGTGTCGGCCAAACTGCCGAACACCTTCCACCATCCGGTGGTAGACACAAGGTTCGGCAATCGGAACGAGCTGATCAACAGACCAAGGGTCGGGATTATCCACAAGATAACGATGATCAGGAGACCCAGCTTGACAGGCCACCGTTCCAGCAGGCGGCCGAAGAAGCCGCTCTTCTTGACCGGGACTTCGCTCTGGAGCATCGTGGTCGAAGCCGTCATCGGATCGCCTCCTCCTGCCGGAACCGGCGCACATTCAGCAACATGATCGGGATGATCGCAATGAAGAGCACGACGGCGATGGCCGCACCCCTCCCATCATGGTCATTGCGGAAGAACCACCGCACCATCCGTTCGGCGATCACCTCCGTCCCCGTCTCACCGCCGGTCATCACCCAGACGATGTCGAAGATCTTGAGAACGCTGATGACCATCGTCGTGGAAACGACCACGATCGAGGACATGATGGATGGGATGATTATGCGCCAGAATATCTGCAGTTCGGATGCGCCGTCTATTCGGGCGGCCTCCAGGAAGTCGTCGGGGACCGCCTTGATCGCCGCCGAGAGGATGACCATGGCAAAACCAGTCTGAAGCCAGATCATGATGACCATCAAAAAGAGATTGTTCCAGGGGTCCCACGACAACCAGGCCCGTGGCTCACCGCCAAGCTGGATGAGGATGCCGTTGAGAAGGCCGATCTGCTCACCGAAGCCCTCCGGCCGGAAACTGTAGATGAACCTCCACACGATCGACGCGCCTACGAATGAGATGGCCATCGGCAGGAAGATCAGAGATTTGGCGACAGCCTCTCCCCGCCGGAGCCGATCCGCCAGCGTCGCAAAAGCGAGACCGACGCCGACCGAGATGAGCGGGACGATGATGATCCAGAGCACTGTGTTGCGAATCGAGCGGAGCATGGCGTCATCGGTGAACACGAAGCCGTAGTTCTCCAACCCCACCCAGGCCTCCTGGGACTTGTCCTTGAAGCTGATTATCAGCGTGTTGATGGCGGGGTACACGAGGTACACGCTGAGAATCACGAGAGCCGGCCCGACAAATACGAACGGGCGTACGTGCTCTCTCAGGCGGTCCGGCAACTGATTGACGACGAAGTCCATGCCCCAGAAGAGCGCAAACACGCCGCCGACACCGACAACGATTGCCACCACGACCTGCAGCGCCCGGCTGGCGTCGGAGTCCCGGAGCCAGTTGAACGTGAGCCACAGGATGATGAACGACACGACCGGTACCGCCAGGGACGCAATGATCCGGTAGAGCACAACGAGAATGCCGGATGCGCGATCCAGCTCATCGACCGGCACAGGCTTGTCGGAGGTGAGGACACCCTTGCCGGGTTGATTGTCGTCCATTGGCCTACTCCTCCCGTCGAATAGCAAGCGGGAGACTACACGACGAGGGGCGGCGCCGTCGCCGCCCCTCGTGGGTTATCTATTCAGTTGTTCTACCTGGGCCAGGCAGCGTCGATGTCTGCCAGCACCTTGTCGAGCGAATCGGGACCTTCACGCATGTAGACATTCATGCCGGTCCAGAACTGACCGGATCCGACCTCTGAGGGCATCAGGTCCGACGCATCGAACCGGAAGCCTTCGGTAGCGAGGGCGGCCACAATTGCCTCCGAGGCCGTGGCCAGAATGTCGTCGCGATAGCAGTCGGCGCCGACGTTCGTGTTCGGTGAGATACGACCAGCGGCACTTGCTCCCTGCGCACACTGGACTTCCGTAGACGTGAAGTCGTTGAGGAATTCGCGGATCTCGGGCCGATCGACGAAGACTGCCGCCAGCTCACCGGCGCCCAGAGCACCCTTGACACCGGGATCGATGTCGGGGAAGGCGAAGACGCCGTAGTCGACGCCGGCTTCGAGGCCGGAAGCGCCTTCTTCTTCACCAGGAACATTGAAGAACTGGGTGATGAACGACGCTTGCCGGTGCAGGAAGCAGCTAGGCGGATTGTTGAACATCGGATCCGGCGCATCACGGAAGTCGATATCGGGGATGGCCGCTGCGCCACCGAGCACATAGCCTTCAGTGAAGACAATCTGGCCCAGCAGCTCCGCCGCCCGCTTCACCTCAGGGCTGGCGAAGGGCAAGTCGCCCGACACCCACTGGTCGTAGGCATCAGACCCCGCGGTACGGAGCATGATGTCCTCCATCCAGTCGGTGGCGGTCCATCCGGTTGCTGCATCGCTTCCGGTGCCGATGCACCAGGGCGTACCGCCGTCGGCGACGATCTTGTCGCTGAGGGTGATCAGCTCATCCCAGGTGGTGGGAACCTCATATCCGGCGTCCGTGAATTCGGGAAGCGGGTACCAGATGAGGCTCTTCAAGTTGGTATTGGTCGGCAATCCGTAGTGCTTGCCGTCGACTTCAGCCAGTGACAGCAGGTACTTCCCGAACGTGGCTTCTAGCGCGGCCATATCGAACCCGAGATCCTCGAGCGCAATCAACTTGCCGGCTTCAGCCTGCTGAACGAGTGCACCAGGTTGCGGATAAAGAGCGATGTCGGGCGGGTTGCCGCCGTCGACCCGAATCTTGATCTGCTCCTCGAAGCTGTCTGAACCCTCGTACACAGCGCTGTAATCTTTCGAGCTGAGTTCGGCGTCGATGACTTCTTGCACCGCGGTGGCCTCGACACCCGAGAACGCGCCGAATACATTGACTACCGGCTTCTCGGCTACCGTCGTATCCGTTGAGTCGCCACTGCCGCACGCGGCTGCCAGCAGCAGCAACGCGACGAATAGTGATATCCATCTTGTTTTCTTCATGGAGTATGACTCCTCCTTCTTCCGGGAATCAGGTGATTCCCAATTGCCAACCCTAATAGGGTCTGCTCATGCGCCATAAAGCGCTGAGCCTTTGCTCGGTGGGGCTGTGGTCTCGCGCACTACTACCTCGAGCGGCAACTCCACAACGTCCAAACCATCTCGATGTCCATCAAGCTGTTGTAGGAGCATTCGGGCGCCCAGCACTCCGGATTCGTACAGAGGCTGCCGCACGGTGGTGAGCCCCAGATGCCCTGCTAATTCTAGATCATCGAACCCGACCACTGAGACGTCGGTGGGTACCTCGAGGCCCTGCGAACGAACGGCCGCCATCACTCCGAACGCCTGCGTATCGCTGGTGGCCACGATGCCTGTTGGCGGATCGGATGCACCGAAGAGTCCTCGGGTCAACTCGTCGGCGCTCTCCCTACTATGCGGTCCCGTCTTGATCAGATCGTCGCGGCGCGCAATACCAAGTCCCCTCAACGCCTCCTGGTAGCCCTCGAACCTTGCCGCCCCCGGGTTGAATCCGAGATCGTCTTCGATATCTCCCACGAACGCGATCACCCGGTGGCCGAGTCTGAGCAGATGCTCGGTCGCCATTCGTCCGCCGGCAACATTGTCGATGTGACAACCCGGAAGGCCTTCGATGTGACCATCAATCGTCACCACAGGTCGCTTCGCTTGCGTCATCACCAAGATCTCGTCCGGAGCGGCCCGCAATGAGATGAGCAAACCGGCAGAACACCGGTCGGGCCGGACGATATCCCGGATCCGGGACGAACGCTGTTCTTCGCCGTCCACCTGGTAGAGGGCGAGGTCGTAGCCGGATCCGCCCAACTCGTCGAGCACGCCGCGCAGGCGTTCCATCGAAGAGGGGCGCGTCACCTTCGGCACGACGGCTCCGATGATGTTGGTGGTGCCGAGGGAGAGTCCCCTCGCCAGCGAACTCGGTCGGTAATCGAGGTCGGAAATGACCGCTTGCACCTTGGACCGCGTGGCATCGCTCACCGCCGGACTGTCGTTGAGCACCCGCGATACGGTACCTACACCGACTCCGGCCGCCTGCGCCACATCAAAGATCGTCGGCACGGGGACACCTGCTTGGAATCGCTTCCAGAAGGAACGGTAACCAACGCCACTGGCAGAAAGCAATTGGCAATTGGAACGGCGCCGCGACCCGCGACTCAGGCCGTCAGCTTCGTCCTCAGATACTCCTCGAGGCGGTCGATCGACACACGGTCTTGCTCCATCGTGTCCCGATCGCGCACCGTTACTGCCGCATCTTCAATCGAATCGAAGTCATAGGTGATGCAGTAGGGGGTCCCGATCTCGTCTTGACGCCGGTAACGGCGACCGATCGCCTGGGTGACGTCGACCTCGAGGTTGTAGAGCGGCCGCAGCGTGGCGGCCACCCGTTCCGCTCCCTCGGTCAGCTCTCGCTTCTTGGACAACGGCAAGACGGCGAGCTGATAGGGCGCCAGCCGGTGATCGAGCCGCAGAACGACCCGCTTCTCGCCGCGCACCTCTTCTTCATCGTAGGCGTCGATCAGGAACGCGAAAGTTGTGCGGGTCGCCCCGGCGGCCGGTTCGATCACGTAAGGGAAGAAGCGGAGATCTGCCTCCTGGTCGTAGTACCGCAGGTCCTGGCCGCTGTGCTCGGTGTGCTGCCGTAGATCGAAATCGGTGCGATTGGCGATCCCCTCGAGCTCGTCCCAACCCCACGGAAAGCGATACTCGACGTCGACGGTGCCGGCCGAGTAGTGCGACAGCTCGTCGTCGTCGTGTTTGCGAATTCGCAAGTTGTTCTCGTTCATTCCCAGATTGCGATACCACTCAGATCGGATCTCGATCCAGTACTCGAACCATTGCCCCGCCTCCTCAGGCCGGCAGAAATACTCCATCTCCATCTGCTCGAACTCGCGGGTCCGGAACACGAACTGGCCCGGCGTTATCTCGTTGCGAAAGGATTTTCCCACCTGTGCAATCCCGAAGGGCAGCTTGAGGCGCTGGGTCGTTCGAACATTCTCGTAGTTGATGAAGATCCCCTGGGCGGTTTCCGGGCGCAGGTACACCAGGTTCTCGTCGCTGTCTACCGGGCCCATGTTGGTACGGAACATGAGGTTGAAGTCCCGGGCCTCGGTGAACTGCCCTCGCTGCCCGCAGTTCGGACACAGATCCGGATCGGTCAGCTTGTCGACTCGATGGCGAGTGTGGCAATTCCTGCATTCCACCATCGGATCGGTAAACACCGCCTCGTGGCCTGAGGCCTGCCAGACCTTCCTGGCCTGCAATACCGCTGAATCGAGCCCGACCACGTCGCTGCGCAGCTGCACCATCGAACGCCACCACTGCTCCTTGACGTTGCGAAGCAACTGCACACCCAGGGGTCCGTAGTCGTAGGCGGACCGGAGCCCGCCGTAGATCTCGGATGAGGGAAACACGAACCCGCGTCGTTTGGACAGATTGGTGATGGTGTCGAGCGTGATGGTCATGAGAAACAATCCCTGTGGGTTGGTCGGAAGATCATAGGCGCCGGGATTGGTCGCCGGTCACCCCTGGCCGGCCGCCAGTCTGACGGTCGCGACCCGTCGGCGTCCTACGCCCTCCCGAACCGGCGCTTTCTCGACTGGTACTCCGCTATGCAATCGACCAGGTCCTGCTGACGAAAGTCGGGCCACAGGATCTCGGGAAACACGTATTCTGCATAGGCCGACTGCCAGAGCAGGAAGTTGCTGATCCTCTGCTCTCCGGAGGTGCGAATGATCAGGTCGGCATCAGGCATGCCAGGAACCGCCAGATGAGCCTGCACCATCTCGGCGTCTACCTCCGCCGGGATGATCTCGCCGCTTGCGCTCAGACTGGCGATCTCTCCGGCAGCCCGAACGATCTCGGAACGTCCTCCGTAGTTGAAAGCGAACACCAGGTTGAGCCGGCGGTTGGCAGCGGTAAGCTCCATCGCTTCGCGCATGCGATCCTTGTTGCTCTGCGGAATCCGGGGATCGTCGAGGTCACCGGCGAAGAACATCCTCACGCCACGCTCGTGCAAATCGTCCCGGCGCCTTCCGAGCAGATCTTCGTTGAACAGCATCAAGAATTGGACCTCCTCTGCCGAGCGAGACCAGTTCTCCGTTGAGAAGGTGAAGACCGTCAACCATTCCACGCCGATCTCGAGTGCGCCGAGGGCACAGTCGTACAATGCGGCCTCTCCGGCGGCATGTCCGGCCGTCCGTTCGAGTCCGCGGTCACCCGCCCATCGCCCGTTGCCATCCATGATCACGCCGACGTGGCGCGGGATCCGCTCGAGATCCAGCCGGGAGGTGTCGAGGTCATCCACCCGGCACCTCCGCCACCGTGAACTTGCGCTCGAGGTGATATTCGAGAAAGCGCCTCACCAGACCCTGACCATCCCCGGCCAACCCACCGTTCTCGGGCAATGAAGCCAATTCGCTCCCGGCGAGAAAGGCGAGATAGTCGAGCAACCCGGGGCGCAACTTCACCGAATCGGGAGTCGCACACCGGCTGCACACGACTCCCCCGGCGGCGAAGCTGAAGCGTTCAACGTCGACGTGACCACCGCAACTGGCGCAATCGGCGAGCGCCGGGGCGACCCCGACCAGGGCGGCGAGCTTCAGATAGAAGGCCGTCAGCAAGCCCGGGTCGGCCGGACCGTCGTTGAGTACGCGCAGGGACCTATGGAGCAGCAGGAAGAGCCGGTGTGCCGACTCGTTCTCCTGAGCGACCGCATCGACCACCGAGAGCATCGCACCGGCAATGCCCACCCGCTCCAGATCGTCCCGAACGTGCGGGAAGGCCTCGATGGTCGAAACCTGTGTGATCGTGTCCAGATTGCGACCTTCGTAGAGCACGAGGTCCACCTGGGTCAGCGGCTCGAGCCTGCCGCCGAACCGGCTCTTGGTCTTGCGCACACCTTTGGCGACCGTACGAAGCTTCCCGTGATTCGGCGAGAGAATGATCACGACACGATCGGATTCCCCGAACGGGTACCCCCGCAGAACGATTCCCTGGTCGTGTCGGATTGCCATTGGCGAAGGGTACCCGGTGCATGGCCGGTTGAATGTCCGCATTTGCGTCGCGCTGATGCCGCGCTAGAGCGGTGTTGGGTGCCCTTTCCGCCCTGCTGCATCAGCAGCAGACCACCTCCCTCAGCGGAAGCTGGGATAGGACGCAAGGAGAGAGTGCAAGAACGCGAAGCCTGCGAGATCACTCGAACTCGCACAGAGTCCTCGACACAAACAAAGCCACCCCGATTCCCCAAACTCCCCCCACCCACGCGTTTCTCCCCCACGGCAACGTGGGGGAGATGCCGAGCCCCCAAGGCAGAGGGGGCAACCTTCATCAAGGCGCCCCCTACCGGCTGTTCCCCATCTTTTTCTGTCACAGCCGGTTGATATGTTGCCCACATGAAGACCCGAGCATTCGACAATCTGACCACTGATGAGCTGGAACAACAGTTGGCTGAGCTCGAGTCGTTTGTGGCGCAGGCTCGGGCCCGCCAGGTCGGATTGTTGCGGGAGGCCGACCACCGCCAGGTGCCATCTGCTGATGGGTGCCGTTCACTCGGAGAGTGGACGGCCGGACGACTCGACATCGCCCCCGAAACGGCCAAGGATTTGGTCACAGCGACCCGGATGTTGGCCGATCAGCCGGAACTCGAGGAATCACTCGCGGCGGGAAGATCGTCGTTTGACCGGATTTTGGCTACCGCAAGATTGGGCACAGCCGGCGCTTCCCCCCGGAGTGTCGGACTCTCCGCCGGATTAGACATTCCCGGGGTCCGAAGGCTCACGGCTCAACAGCGGCGGATCCCCCGCCACGAAGGTCACCGGATCTTCTCAGATCGGTTCTTGATGCTCCAACCAACCCTGGATCGCCGCGCTGTCCGACTATGGGGACAGCTCCCCGGCATGGACGGAGACCTCGTTGAACTAGCCCTCCACGGTCGGGGCGACCAGTTCCCGCTCCTGCCCGACGGCACACGGGGTTCGTTGGGTCAGCGCAACGCCGACGCCCTGGTCTCGATCGCCCAGGACTCGCTCACCGCCTCATCAGGTGACACCACCTCCAACGGACCGATCTTGTCGGTATTCACCAACGGAAACCTGGCAGCCTCCTCACACGGCCAAGCCGGTTCGGTCACTTCATCGGGTATCCAGGTCGGCGTTTCCACGATCGAGGAGATTCTTTGCGCTGGTTCAGTCGAACACACTGTCATCACAGACGGCCAACCTCACGATCAGGGACGCACCACCAGAGTCATCCCACCCAGACTCAAACGGTTCATCCTCTACCGGGACGGCGGCTGCTGTGCAGACGGATGCACTTCCCGCTACCGGCTCCAACCCCACCACCGGCTCCCCTGGTCGCAGGGCGGACAAACCAACGCCAGCAACCTCACGACTCTGTGCTGGTTTCACCACCATGTGGTAATCCACCAAATGGGCTTCGAAATCGACCCTGAATCCCCGCCAGGCCGGCTCCGCTTCACACCATCACGGCGCGACCCACCCTGACCGACAGGCGCGCATCAATCCCGGCGCACGATGCGATCCGGACTACGGACCCCAGCCTGTTGATCCGTCGATCAATTCAGGGAGTATGTCTGCGTGGCCGGCGTGCCGGGCGGTTTCCTCGAGCATGTGGATCACGACGCGGCGGGCTGAGATCTCTCCACCATCGTGTGGAAACACCTCATCGAGCGAGCCGATCGGGTCGAGTATCGCCCTGCTCACCTCGCATTCGCCGAGGTAGAACTCAGTAACGCCTTCGACCGACTCGTCGGTTTCGATCCTCCAGTCGGCATCGGGGTCGTCCTCAGACCACGGGAATTCGACGTCACGGCGACCAAGCACCGCCTGGAACCACCAACGTTCCACGTATGCCATGTGCTTGACGATCCCCAGCAACGATGTTCCCGACGGGACCATCGGCGCCGCGGCAGCCTCTCTGTCTACACCTGCTGCCTTGTAGGCCATGATGCCCCGATAGGTGTCCAGGTAGCGAGAGAGCGTTTCCTTCTCGGGGGTGTTGAGATCGGACATGGGTTGAGACTAGATCAGCCCTAACCTGCGGGCGCGACCGCCGAACCGGGCCAGTGTCGAGGGTGATCCATATCGCGGCCGATGTGCAACAATCCGCGCATGGCCCTTCTCACGCACCCCGAACGCTCCGCATTCCTCTCCGAACACCCCGGCTGGGAGATCGACGGCGAGATCCTTCTGAGGACGTTTGCCTTCACCGACTTCGTCGCCGCGATGGGATTCGTCTCCAGCGTGGCGATTCTGGCCGAGAAGAGTTTTCATCATCCCGATATAGATATCCGTTGGAATCGCGTGACGATTGCCCTCTCAACGCACGACCAAGGCGGCTTGACCGAAAAGGACGCGAGTCTGGCCGCCGAAATCGAACGCCTGACCGCCGGCTAGGGACAGCTTCCCGTTACTCAGCCGGCCCGACTCCGAGCGCGGTGAGACATGCCGCGATCCAATCCCAGTGCTCGAGATCGCCTGATCGGCGGTAGGCGTCGTTGAGGTTGCGCAGCATGCGCTCAACGATCAAATGGTCCGGCACCGCCTCCAGCCAGCTGCGATCGAGCCGCGGCGCTCCTCCCAGCGCATAGCTCACCAGGGCTGCCGCTTCGTCGGATCCGATCGCCTCGCCGCCGTGGAAGGGATCGCAGAGCTGGCCGTCGACATACACTAGGTGGCTGCCGAAAAAGTTGGTGGTTGTGGGTCGGGGGTGCTCGCGTTCGAGGTCGTTTTCGGTCACACTGGA
>JARGFH010000035.1:25193-40911 GCA_029210695.1 Acidimicrobiia bacterium | reverse complement strand
ACACCGCCTGGGCCCACCGCCAGACAACACGAGACAAAGCCGCCGCTTGACAAGATACAACCCTGGGGTGTCTAGCCGGCACTTCCGGTGAAAGCTCCACCGCAGGGATCGGATGCGAGGCTTGACGGAGTAGCGTGGCCCCATCGATTGGAGAGGGTATGACCGGCTGGAAAAAGGGTGAACCGATCCGCACCGGAGACGACTACGTCGAGAGCCTCCGCAAACGCCACCTCACGGTATTCCTCATGGGTGAGAAGGTCACCGAACCAGTCGACCATCCCATCATCCGCCCATCGATCAACGCACTGGCGGCCACCTACGACCTGGCAGTCGATGACCCGGGCCTGGCCTCACCAACATCCTCGATTGTGGAAGCCCCGGTCAACCGGTTCCTCCACGTCACCGAAAGCGTCGACGACGTGGTGGCCCAAAACAAGATGCAACGGCGCCTCGGGCAACTCACCGGCACCTGCTTCCAGCGCTGCGTGGGCATGGACGCCATCAACTCTACGTTCTCGGTGACTTTCGACATCGACGCCGCCCACGGCACGGACTATCACCGGCGCTTCACGACCTGGCTCGCCGAGATGCAAAGAATGAACTTCGTCATCGGCGGAGCAATGACCGACCCCAAAGGCGACCGCTCCAAAGCCCCATCCGAACAGGCCGATCCCGACCTCTACCTCCACGTGACCGAACGGCGTGCCGACGGCATCGTGATCCGGGGTGCCAAGGCCCATCAAACAGGGGCAATCAACTCCCACTGGTTCATCGTGATGCCGACCATTCGACTCGGCGAAGCCGACCGGGACTATGCGGTGACCTGTGCCGTACCGGTCGAAGCTCCCGGCTTGACCTACATCTACGGACGCCAATCGTGCGACACGCGAATCCTCGACGGCGGCGAGATCGACGCCGGCAACGCCCTCTACAGCGGTCAGGAAGCGATGATCATTCTCGATGACGTCTTCGTTCCCTGGGAGCACGTCTTCATGGACGGCGAATATGAGTTCGCGGCGACCCTCGTCGAGCGATTCACCTCGTATCACCGGCGGAGCTACGTGTGCAAGAGCGGCGTCGGCGATGTCCTCATCGGTGCGGCCGCGCTGGCCGCCGAATACAACGGAGTCGAGAAGGCGTCGCATATCAAGGACAAGCTCGTCGAGATGAACCATCTCAATGAGACGATCTACGGCGGGGGTATCGCCTCCTCACATGAGTCCTTCCAAACCGAGGCGGGCAACTTCGAGAACGATGCCCTGCTCGCCAACGTCTGCAAACACAACGTGACCCGCTTTCCATACGAACTGGCGCGCCTCGCCCAGGATCTGGCCGGCGGTCTGATTGTGACCATGCCCTCGCAGCAGGACTTCGAGCACCCGGAGGCCGGCCCGATCCTCGAGAAGTACCTCCGGGGTCGTGAGGACATTTCGACCGAAGACAGGATGAGGGTGCTGCGCCTCATCGAAAACATGACGCTCGGCCGTAACGCGGTCGGCTACCTCACCGAGTCCTTGCACGGGGCCGGCTCACCCCAAGCTCAACGAGTCCTGATCGGGCGGCAGGCCGAAATAGCCGGCAAGAAGTCGCTGGCGAAGAAGCTGGCGGGAATAGATGAGTAACGACAAGGCGACCGATCCGCGACTCGCGCCGAACATACGTTCGCTACACTGGGATCATGACGGAGGCCCCGACCATCCTCCACGCCGATCTCGATGCGTTCTACGCGTCCGTTGAGCAACTCCTGAACCCGGGCCTGCGCGGCAAGCCCATCGCGGTCGGAGGAGGCGTGGTGCTGGCTGCCTCGTACGAGGCGAAGGCATTCGGCGTCCGGGGCGGCATGCCGGGGCGTCAAGCTCGCCAACTCTGTCCCCAGCTTCAGTTCGTGGACGGACACTTCTCCGAGTACCAGCGACTCGGTGACCAGGCCATCGAGATCATCCGCGACTTCACGCCGCTGATTGAACGCATCTCGATCGATGAGGCCTTTGCAGACGTGTCGGGCTCTACGCACCTCTTCGGGAAACCAGGGGACATCGGAGCAACGATCCGCCGCCGGGTCCGTGCAGAAGTCGGGCTCCCCATTTCCGTTGGAGCCGCCAGAACCAAGCACCTGGCCAAGATCGCCTCACAAGTTGCCAAGCCGGACGGAATCGTGGTCGTCGATCCCGAGCACGAACTCGACTTCCTGCACCCGCTCCCGGTCGATCTGATCTGGGGTGTCGGACCGGTGACCCGGAAGCGGCTCGCAGAAAAGGGCATCACGACGATCGGCGAGCTGGCGGCTATGCCGGGACAGTCTTTGGAGCACCTCGTGGGACGGGCGGTAGGGGCAAAACTCGGTTCGCTGGCCTGGAACCGTGATGCTCGCGATGTTGAGACCTATCACAGGGCAGGATCGGTCGGGGCACAATCGGCGATGGGGCGCCGCCAGGCCACCGACGAATTGATCGATTCGACACTGCGCCACCTCGCGGATCGGGTCGCCACCCGCCTGCGCGCCAAGAACCGCTCAGGAAGGACGATCACCACCCGGATCCGTTTCGCGGACCTCAAGTCGGTGACCCGGTCAATCACGCTTCCCGCCGCGGTATCGGCCACCTCGATCCTGGCGGATATCGCGGGGGATCTGGTGAGAAGCGCACTGCAGGATCACTCTGCCGAGAAGGTGATCTCCCTCCTCGCTATCTCGGTATCGCACCTCGAAGAGGAACCCGCCCTCCAACTCGAGCTGCCGATCGAGATAGGCGAAGATAATCGCCGCCCGGGGACCGCAACCGGCGCGGCTCGCTGGGTGCTCGACCGGTCGGTCGACGAGGCACGACAGCGCTTCGGCCGGGCGTCCGTGGGCTACGCATCCGTGGTGCTGTCCGAGACAGGAGCCGTCCCCGACGAGTTCAGAGAGCTGGCCGAGAAAGACTGAGGAGGTACCTGGTACCTCTACACGCAGCCCGCCGACCCGCTCCTCTGCCGCGCCCGATTCGCCACCGAGGGTATGTCGACGAGTTCGGGAGCCCAGCCTTCTTTGATCGGCTGCACACGGAGGCGTGCATCAACCACCTGGACGCCCTCCCCCGGCTCCAGCACCTTGACCGGATTGAGATCCATCTCGACCAGCTCAGGAAGCGCATCGATCAGAGCGGAGACCCGCAGCAGGGCCTCTTCTACCGCGTGCACATCACCAGACGGCATTCCGCGATATCCCTCGAGTAGACGGTACCCCTTCACCTCTTTGACCATGGTGGACGCTTCGAGATCGTTCAACGGCAGGACCCGGAATGCCACATCCTTCAACAGCTCGACGTAGACCCCTCCGAGTCCGAAGGCCAGCAGGGGCCCGAACGAAGGACTCTCCGTCATGCCGATCAGGACTTCATGTCCACCAGCCACCATCTGCTGGATGAGAACTCCTTCAGGATCATCTACTGCCGCCCGTACCTGCTCGTAGGCCTCTCTGACCTCATCATCCCCCTCGACATCGAGCAAGACACCGCCGACGTCCGACTTGTGGAGAGCAGAGGGCGACAACACCTTGACGGCCACCGGTCCACCGATCGTGTTGGCGACTTCCACTGCCTCTTCGGCGCTGTCCGCCGTCGCTTCGAGCGGAAGGCCGACACCGAAAGCGGCAAGCACATCGCGCACTTCGCCGGCTTCGAGCCATCCACCGTCCGGACCGAGGCGGTTCAGCGCCTTGTCGACCACGTAGCGCGCCGTCTGGGTGTCGATGTCGGCGAACTGGGGGATCGTACCTTCCGGGACCTCGAGCCACTCTCCATAGCGCACTGCTCTGGCCAGTGCCAGAGCGGCGGACTCGGGAAAGAGGTAGGTGGGGATCCTCGTGCCGTCGGCAACCAGCATCTGGGCGGCGTCGTCAGACTGCATGAACACCGACAGGAAGGTCTTTTCGCCGTCGTAGTCTGAAAGGGCCTCTCGCACCGCCCCGGCGATCTCCGGCGCACCTTCAGGAGTGGTCGGAATGTAGATCGCCATCAGAGCGTCGATCTCATCGCTCTCGAGCAACGCTTTGAGCGTATGGATGTACTGCTCGGGCCCGGCCGAGGCAATCATGTCGACGGGGTTCCGGACGGAGGCTTCGGCTGAGAGAACCGACTTGAGCTTCTTCTGCAGTCCTTCTGAGAACTCCTCCATGATCAGACCGTTCGATTCGAGTGCGTCGGCCGCCAGAATGCCGGGGCCGCCGGCGTTCGTGATGACACCAACTCGTCGACCCCGCGGAACCGGCTGGTTGGCGAGCAGTTGAGCCACGTCGAATAACTCCTCGAGCGTGTTCGTTCGAATCACACCCGTCTGGTGGAACAACGCGTCGACGGCGACGTCCGTCGAGGCCAATGCCCCGGTATGACTGCTGGCTGCCCTGGTTCCGGCGGCGGTTCGTCCGGACTTCACGGCCACGATTGGCTTGGTTCGGGCGACCCGTCTGGCGACCCGGGCGAACTTGCGCGGGTTACCAAACGACTCGAGGTAGAGCACGATGACATCGGTCGCAGGATCCTCTTCCCAGGCCAGCAGCAGGTCGTTGCCCGAAATGTCTGCCTTGTTGCCGACCGAAACGAATGACGAGATACCGATGTTGGCACTGTGTGCGTAATCGAGAATGGCAATTCCGAGCGCACCCGATTGGCTGGACATGGCCACATTGCCGCGGGGCGGATACACGGGGGCGAACGTGCCGTTCATGGAAACGGTTCTGCTCGTATTGAGCACACCCATGCAGTTCGGGCCCACCATGCGCATCCCGGCCGAACGGACTTGTTCGAGCAGCTTCCGCTCGAGTTCTAAGCCTTCTCCACCGACCTCCGAGAAACCTGCCGAGATCACCACCAAACCGCGCACGCCCTTTTCGGCACAGTCCTCGACAACCGACAGCACGTACGGGGAGGGCACGACGATGATGGCCAGGTCGACATCGCCGGGGATGTCACTCACCGACGGATAGGCGCGGATCGAGTTGACGACGTCTGCAGACGGGTTGACCGGGTAGACCGGTCCCGTGAAGCCGTTGTGCACGAGGTTGCGAAGCAGGCGACTCCCAATGCTCCCTGGTGACCTGCTGGCACCAACCACCGCCACCGAACGTGGATAGAGGATCGGAAGAACCGATGCGGCAACGGCACGGCGCTCGCGCACCTGTTCGCGAGCAAGGGCGTCTTCAGTTTGCTCGACCGGAAAGTCGACCGTGTAGATCCCCTCTTCCAGCGTCCGTCCGAGGGCGAAACCACTGTTGCGGAAAACCCGCATCATCCCCACGTTTTCCGGCAAAACGAAAGCGCGAAACCCGGTGATGCCGTGGGCGCGCCCGTATACCGTGAGCAACTGAAGCAGTTGGGTGCCGATACCGCGTCCCTGGTGGCCGTCATCGACGGCGAACGCCACCTCGGCGAGAGCCGGATCATCTTCGGCCCGGTCGTAGCGACCAACGCCAACCATCTCCCCGTCCTGGCAGACGATGATGGCCATGCGGTCGCTGTAGTCCACGTCGGTGAAGTAGTCCAGTTCCTCAGGCGTCAGCTCGCGTTTGACCCGGAAGAACCTGAAGTACCGCGACTCGGGTCCCATCCGTTCGAACATGCGGAGCATCCGCTCACCGTCGGTTGGTTTGATGGGCCGGAACTGGGCTACCTCGCCGTCGCGCAGGACGACATCGAACTCATACTCTGATGGATACGCAGACAACAGATTTCCCCTCTAATGCTCAAGCCGCATTCTCTCACGGCCGGCCGTGGCGCTAATGCCTACCTCTGTCACCTGCGGAGCGGTCACGAGACCCTTTTGTTGGATAGCGCATCGGCTCCCCGAACACGGGCGGACTACCGACTGCCGGAGGTCAGCCTGAGATCCGGCAGTTCCGCGCCTTCGCAACGCCCCACAGGCTCGGCCACCACCGGTCGGGCCTCTACCCGTCCGTCGCTGGCCAGGGCGACCACCATGCAGAAGTCGGATTCAGCGGCTCGAAACACCGCGATCGCCGTCGCCACGTAGGCGAGTCCCTCATCATCTCGGCCCGTCTGCAACTCGCTTCCCGGGATCAGTTCGTCGACGCCGTCCGGCAGCGCCAGATCAAGGATCGCCCCAACCAGCAGATCGTCTAGACGTTCATAGACGTCGATACTCCCGACCGCATCAGTCAACGAAGCGCTCATCGGCTCGGCCAGTTGATCACCGATCGAGACGGCCAGGGCGACTTTCGGATCAGGGTCGGATGCACAGGCACCGGCCAGCACCACCAGCACCGTTGCCGCAGCAACCATCACCCGCATGGAATCCCTGCTTCCTCTATTCGAGTCCCGGCCGAATTCTACTCCTCAGGAGCCATCAGGCCGGTGCTCGAAGGAGCTGCCAATCACGGCCCCCCGAACCTTCCCGTCATCGGTAAGCCGGTCTGTGTCGCTGTACGGAATCACTTCGACGATCTCGCCCGCCCGGATGGCGTCCTGTAGGCCGTGCCAGAGCGGGGTATCGAAGATGTCGGAGTGCCGATCTTCAAATGTGTCCTTCAGTGGTGATCGCAGTCCGAGGAAGTGCCGGAGCTCTTCTGGGAATATGTCGTCGGGACCCACCGAATACCACGGTTGCTCCGATAGCTCATCTTCCGGATGAACGGGTTCGGGAATGCGGCGGAAGTTGCAGTCGAGTAGCTCGGTCAGTTCGTCGTAGTCGTAGAAGACGACCCGACCATGCCGGGTCACGCCGAAGTTCTTGAGGAGCAGGTCACCGGCGAAGATGTTGGCCGCCGCCAGGTCTTTGATACATTGCCCGTAGTCGCCGATGGCACGGTGGGCGGCCATCTGGTCGGCCTCGCGAATGTAGATGTCGAGCGGGATGACCCTGCGCTCCACGTACACGTGGGATATGACCACCGCGTCGCCTACGACCCGAACGGTCTCGGAGGCATCCGCTTCCAGCTCCTCGATGAGCTCATCGGAGAATCGATCTCGATCGAAAGCCAGGTGCTCGAACTCCTGAGCGTCGATGAGGCGGCCGGCTCTATCGTGATGAAAGACCAGCCTGTATCGGTCCATGATCTGACGACGTGTTGTTCGTTTCTGAGGGGGAAACCGGTCGCGAATCACTTTGAAGACCAGGTCGTGGCCGGGCATCGTAAATACGATCATCACCAGACCCTTCTTGCCTCTGGCGGCCACGAACTTGCTGGCAGAGCGCTCCAGATGGTGCAACAAATCCCGGTATAGCTCGGTCTTGCCGTGCTTGTTGTAGCCGGTTGCGATGTACAGCTCCGCAGGGCGTTTGCCCGGCATCAAGCTCCGGAGGAAGCGAACCAGGTCGTAGGGGCGCTCGGTGTCAACATGGAAGTAGGACCGCGTGAAGCTGAAGAGGACGCGAAGGTCCGCCGGCCGGGTCAGGACGGCGTCGACCCGCACGCCGGAGTCCTCGTTGTGGAGAGCGATCACGAGCGGGAGGTCATGGGAACCACTGAAGAGACGCCCGACGATATAGGCGCCCTTGCCGCGGAAGAACAGCGACTCGACCACTTCGGCCAACTCGACGATCGAGAGTGCACCGAGTTCGAGGAGCCGTTGCTCGACACGTTCGGCGACTAGCCCGGCGTCGCGGGCGAGATCCTCGTAGCCGACCGTGAGAGCGAACCCGGAGAGGATCTCAGCGATCAGCACGGAGGTATCCGACGACCGCTGGTACGTCCGATAGACCGGCCGCCGGGTCCTGGTCGGAGCGGTGACGAAGTCGGTGTCGACGAACTCGATCGTCGGATCAACACCGACCGTATCGAAGATGCGCCGGGTGACCGAGTTGAAGAAGGTCTCTGCGATGTCGAAGTCGTCCCTGTCGGCGATCAGCGTCGAATACGTCGCCCGCATCTCGGCCCACATGGCCTTGTCGGAGAGGTGGTCGCTGAGGAGTCCCCGAACCTCGATGACGAGTGGATCGAGAACGGTTCGGTACAGCGACAATCGCTCCAACGCGTCTTGCTGAGCACCTTGCCAATCACGCCGCTCAAACCGCGTTTGAGCCCGGCGGGTGATTACCCGGAACTGGTCGACGTAAGACTGGAACGCTCCGTGAACGATCGTGGCCGCCTGTTCAGCTTGCATCGGTGCACATTCTCGCCGCAATGGGCGGGCGGGGCGAACAGGGCCAGTGGGGAACATGCAATAGGCAATAGGCAATAGGCATTGCCCCCCTCGACCGCCGCCCCGCTGGGTCGGCGGCCACTCCCCCCATTTCCAATGGGGGGAGAACGCGCGGTCGGATGCCGAGGCTCTGTGCGGACCCGGCGTCGGTCTTACGCCGGCTCGGACGGTGTGAGTGTCTTATGGAGAGTCAGAGACTCCGGCATTCCGGGGTTGTCGGTCTTCACTCTCTTGAAGTCCCGAAACCCAACCGCCCGGTAGAAGGCACGAGTCCGGTCGTACGGCTCGTAGTCGACGGAGTCGCCGAGCGTATCCACGAACAAATCAATCACCCCGAACTCCTGGAGCCGATCCTCTGCCAATGAGAGCAGCCGCCTGCCTATGCCCTCACGGTGATGGCCGGAATCGACAGCAATCCACCCAATCTCACCGGAACTGTGTCCGTCGGAAGTCCAGGTGATGAATCCAATCACATCACCGTTCGCCCTTGCGACAGCACCCGGCTGACGTTCAATGTCGACCGTGATCTGTCGGATTCCTTCCTCGTTGAACCACTGGGGAAGCGCCCGAGCCAGATCTACAACAGCAGTGAAATCGCCGGGTGTCATCAAACGAAGCTCAACAGCATCAGTCATGACATTCATCGTATTCATCCGATCGAGTGACGGTCAGTAGACCGCGGCATCCATGAACACGTGCCGGATGACCTTGCCATCCCTGACCCGATAGAAACCGACAGTGGGGTCCCCCGTTGTGTGGCCAGCGCCGACGACCTCTACGAGAGTCGCGACGAACAGGTCACCGTTCGAAGCGTTGTATTCGGTCACCGAACCAATCAGCTGATACGTGTTGCCAATACCGACTGCACCTTCGATGATTCCGGTTATCTGTTGGCGGTCTTCAGCAACGATATCGCCGTCAAGCACCATCACCACATCGGTGTCGTAAATACGCTCGATAGCCGCTGGATCGCCGCCGGACCATGCCTCCATCACCACATCCCCGATGGACTCACCAGATCCCACGCCGCTGCTTCCACATGCGCCAAGTACGAGTAACACAGGAAGCAAGAATCGAATGCGTCGCATGCTGAACCTCCGGTCCCCTCACCAGCAAGTAGGCCAGAGGATGGGCCATGCCGCCAGAGGAATAGGTCACTGCCCTCTTGGTCAGCGGGCCAGGTCTATTGCCGGTGGGAAGCCCCCGGCCGCGGACTGGCAGCAGAAGTGCTCAAACGAGCCATACGAAATGCAGAAACCCCTGTGCCCGGGGAGACTCGAACTCCAGCACCAGAAAGGGAGCCAGACCGACCCGGGATTGATCAGGTTAATCCGCACACGCTTTACCAAAGCTTTATTCGTTCCCGTATACAACCTTGACTTCGCTCCTGTTTACTTCTCTTCACCAAGAAGAAAGGATTACCACATGAAGAAGAATCTGATTGTCACTGCGGCCACGGTTGCGGCGCTAATGCTGGCTCCTGTTGCAGCCTCGGCGTCTCCCGATGGCAACTTCGGGAGCCACGTATCCCAACACGCACAGGACCACGGCTTCAGCGGGACCCACAATCCCGGCGTCCACCACCAAGGTGCGTCGGGCTGGATGGCGGGCGACCACCACATCAACTAACAGACGTTCCCTCTCCCTCCCCTTGTTGAACCGGTGGCATCAGCCACCGGTTCAACAATTCCTCAACGGACTTCATCACTCGACCAGACCGTTGCGGGACAACCCCAGGGCGAATCCGAGATCCTTCACCGAACCGCCGTCTCTTCAGATATGCAGGTGACGGTCGGGACCATCATGAACATGGCCGCCGCTCCGACCGCCAGCGCCCACCCGAACACCTTCCTCGATCGTCCGGAAACGCAGGCGCCAATCTGATGAGGCGGTTTGGACTCGCTGCCTGGTGCTTCTTTGTGCCCGGGGTGGGACTCGAACCCACACGCCCTCACGGGCAGGGGATTTTAAGTCCCCCGCGTCTGCCTGTTTCGCCACCCGGGCTTGCCTGGAGGCTACCGCGGCGGCCACCAATTCATCCACACCGGGGGTCAAGATGACGCTCGATCGTTCCGATAGGAAACCAGGCGAACAGTAAGAAGAGACACCCATGCCATCACAACCTTGCACGAAATGCGGCGTAGACGTCGACCCAGAGATTCAGAACGAGTGCCCGAGCTGCGGTCGAGCGATCAAGGGGGCGTCGGCTCCGATCGGCTGGGTGCAGCCGTCCTGGAACGAGCCGCAACCAGACCCGGGAGCCGCCGACCAGCAGCCGCTCGACACCATTCCACCACCGCCGCCACCTGTTTCGACGCAGCCGGGCCGGTCGCGGAACTGGCTGGGGAGCATCGGCGTGCGGATCGCTCTCGGGCTTCTGATCTTCGGCGGGATCAGCGCCTGGAACGCCGTCTCGTCGGCAGATCGGGATGACACCGGCGCCATCGTCGAGGCGGGCGATGTTGCCGCCAACGAACTAGCGGTAGGTGACTGCTTGCTAGATCCCGGCGAGGACGTGTTCGAGGAAGTTCGCGGCGTGGCCTGCAGCGAGCCGCACGACTTCGAGGTTTACCACCTCGCCACCGTTTCGAGCCTCTCCTATCCATCCGACACCGAATTCGAGGACGCCGCCGTACAGCATTGCTTGCCCGTCTTCGACATGTACACGGGCGAGTCCTACGAGACCTCCGACCTCTGGATCGGCTACTTCGTCCCCGACTCGACCGCCTGGTCGGCCGGAGACCGCATCATGCAGTGCTACCTCTATCTGCCCGATTCGATGCTGACCGGATCGCGCGCCGCCGGCTGACGGCTCAGTCGCTGGGAAGCAGATCGCCGGCGGCCCTGTTCACCTCGGCTCGCGCCAGGCCGGATTCCGCGCCACGTCGGTGCCTTCCCCGCTCACGCAGACCATTGCACAGTCGAGCGGTTCGACCCACGGCGCCACCAACGCCCCGATCGGATTGCCCCCACCGGCGGCGTGATCGGCATAGTGAGCGTGCAGACACTTCACCCCGCGCCGGATCCCGGCCACTCCCCCCTCCGGGCGAAGCGGCACATCCGGAGGTACCAAACGGTCGCGTTCGGCCGCGTAGGTCTCGTGACGCTGGTCGAGAGCAGCAGACAACGCCTCATCCGACTCGAAGAGCCGTTCCATCTGCTTGACCCCCCCGATGGATTCCAGTCGCCCGATCCGGCGCCGCGCCAGCGGACAGGTGAGCCAGTACAGCGTCGGAAACGGGGTCCCATCGTCGAGGAGCGGCGGCACCTTCACAACGACGGGCATAGCCAAATGACAGCGGGCCGCTACCTCACCGGCTGCCCGCAGCGGCCTGTCGAGTTGGGCGGAAGCCGCCGCCTGATCGTCGATCACTTCATCGGCCCAGGCAACGATCGGTCAAGAACCGACGAGATCTTTGCCGGTGAGGAAATCCCAGACACCCTCATACCAGGGAGCCGTTTCGGTTGGCACTTCAACAGGTTCGACCTCCTGCGTCACCTGGGTAGCCGGCGGCTCGAGCACGACGTAGGCGAGTTCACCCGGACGCACATACCCGAGATTTTCCCGTGCCAACCGCTCGACTTCAGCGTCGGAGGCGAGGGCGATGGCGTCGGCTTCGAGCCGATCGTTCTCTGTCTGTAGAGCCTCGAGCTGTTGGCGAGCGTTGGCAACCTGCTGCTGCTGAGCCAGGATCTTCCGGTAGGGGAAGACGTTGGTCAGCAGAACGGAGGCGACCAGCACCACCACAACGGCCATACCAAGCAGCAAACGGGACCGCCGTTGAGTCATCCAGCTCTCCCGAAGGCAGCCCAACCTGCATACCGGGCAGCTGATCCGAGATCCTCCTCGATACGCAAGAGTTGGTTGTACTTGGCGGTGCGCTCGGCGCGGGCCGGTGCACCCGTCTTGATTTGCCCGGCGTTCGTGGCGACCGCCAGATGGGCGATGAAGGAGTCCTCGGTCTCGCCAGACCTGTGGCTGACCATCCGCGCATACCCTGCACTGTCGGCCGTCGCCATGGTGTGAAGCGTCTCGGACAGAGACCCGATCTGATTGACTTTGATGAGGATGGCATTGGCGACCCCCTCGTCGATGCCACGCTGGAGGATGGCCTCATTCGTAACGAAGATGTCGTCCCCGACAATCTGGATCTTGTCGCCCAGCCGTCTGGACATGAGTGCCCAACCGTCCCAGTCCGCTTCGGCCATTCCGTCCTCGATGGACACCAGGGCGGGGAACGATTCGACCAATCCGGCGAGGAATTCGACCATCTCGGCGGCATCGAGATCGCGTCCTTCCAGCCGGTAGCGGCCTTCACGGAACAGTTCGGAGGCGGCAACGTCGAGCGCGAGCCCAATATCGGCTCCGAGCGTGTACCCGGCACTCTCCACTGCCTCAGCGAGCAGCTCGAGGGCGGCTTCGTTCGTGGGGAGATTCGGGGCAAAACCACCCTCATCGCCGACGTTGGTCGAAAGACCGCGCCCTCCCAGCACCTTCTTCAGCGAGTGGTAGACCTCGACTCCGGACCGCAATGCCTCTGCAAAGGTTGGCGCCCCGGCCGGTACCAGCATGAACTCCTGAATGTCGACGGAGTTGGCCGCGTGGGCGCCCCCGTTGAGCACGTTCAACATAGGAACCGGCAACAGGCGAGCCGCCGGACCACCGAGGTAGCGATACAACGGGAGGCCGAGTTGCACTGACGCCGCTCTGGCGACGCCGAGCGAGACGGCGAGGATGGCGTTGGCGCCGAGCGACGCCTTGTTCGGCGTGCCGTCCAGGTCGAGCATGATCTGGTCGATGGCTTCCTGGTGAGTGGCGTCCTTGCCTTTCAACGCAGGAGCAATCGTGGTGTGGATATTCGCAACGGCCCGCGTCACGCCCTTGCCGCCGTAGCGGTCTCCACCGTCCCGAAGCTCGATCGCTTCGAGTGCCCCCGTCGATGCCCCAGAGGGAACCGCGGCTCGGCCGAAGCCACCGCCAGCGAGACGGACCTCGGCCTCGACGGTCGGGTTTCCCCTGGAGTCGAGGACTTCACGGGCCCGTATGTCGCTGATTGCGGTGTTCACGGACCCTCCTTGTGAGTTCGAACTTACCATGTCGCCTCCTTGTCCCCCGGGATCTCTGCGCGCTTGGCAGACTCCCAGCGGGAATTCATTTCTTCGAGTGTCAGGCCCTCGAGCGGGCCATCGAGTTCCATCCGCCGGAAGCGCGCCTCGAACCGGTCGCCGGCTCTCCGCATCGCCACCTCGGATTCAACGCCGAGGTGCCGAGCGAGATTCACCGAAGCGAACAGCACATCGCCGAGTTCGTGGACGGCGGACTCGATGTCTGGGGCCTCGGCCAGTTCGGCTAGCTCTTCCCTCACCTTGTCGAACACCGGTGCGGGGCCATCCCAGTCAAATCCGAGCTTGGCGGCTCGATCCTGCAGTTTCTCTGCTCTGGTCAATCCGGACAGCCCGGTAGGCACACCATCGAGTTGCGAAGTTCGTCCCGACTTCTCGTCGCCTTTGATCCGATCCCAGTTGGCCAACACCTCATCCGGGGAGTCGACTTCGACGTCGCCGAACACGTGCGGATGCCGTCGAACCAGTTTCTGGCGCAAGACCTCGGCGACATCGTCGATGTCGAATGCACCCGTCTCGGACGCCATCGTTGATTGAAAGAGCACCTGCAGCAGCACGTCGCCGAGTTCCTCTTCTACGTCCGCATATGCCGCGAAATCGGGCTCGCCACCCGGCGCCTCAACCGGCAGCACGGACAGCGCATGGGCCAGTTCATATGCCTCTTCGATGAGATTCTTCACAATGCTCTGATGAGTCTGCTGACGGTCCCAGGGGCATTGGCGGCGCAGCGTGCGCATGGTGCGCACAGCCCCGATCAGCCCGCCGGGCTCCGCGTCGACGAACAGGCTGGTCCGGTAGCCGGCCAGTTCCGGGTCGATGGAGTCGACGGTCGTCTCCACAATCCGCTGGGTTGTCGACCGAAGATCGACCAGGACCTTGACCGGGGTTCCTTCGGGGAGCACACGATCTAGACGGGCGGCGACGTCTGCCAACACCACCGGAAGATCGACATGCCCGATGATCGTCGGGGCATCCAGCACCAGCGGATCCGGCAAATCGCGACCGTCCATTACCCGCAATCCGTCGCGGAGGGGATCGACGCCCACCTCTGCGATGACGGCGTCGACGAATGATTCGGCCCCGATGACGGCCACCTCCAGGCCGGCCGCCGCCGCCCGGGTCCTGAGTATTGCCACCGAGGACTCGCCAACATAGGGGCTGCCCGGAACGGCGTAGGTCACCGGACCATCCCCGGCCAGCGCCAGGGCCCGGTCGGCGATTGCTTCATACACGCTCTCGAAGTCTTCGCCTACTCGATAGAGATCGTCACACGTCCGTACCTGACGAGACTCGGCGAGTTGGGCGGCCGCGGGATGATCGATCGTGCGCAGCAGAACCGTACGATCCGGATCGGTGACGTACTCGCGAACGCGCTCGTCGGTACGGGCGTAATCCCCCGGCCCGAGGCCGACGATGACGAGATCGAGCGCTACTGGGCCGGTGGAACGACCGTCGGGAAAGGTTCGAGCTCCCACGTCCCGTACTCCTCTGCAACGGTGACGTCGGCGCCGCCGATCACAACCAGCATCCAGTCGGAAAGCAACGTGTTCTTCGCTCCTTCACGAAGACTCGCCACGATGTCGCCCCGCACTTCTTCGAGTGACGTTTCGGTCCGCTCGCGCACCAGGATCACGTGATAGCCGAACTCCGATTGCACAGGAGCGGTGGGAACACCCAGTTCCGCCTCGATGGCGGCAATGGCGAACTCTGGGACGTAGGTCGAAGCGGCAGCACAACCGAGATCGCCTCCGGCTTCACCGCTGACGGTGTCCGTGCTCAGCTCCGTGGCAACCGCCTCGAATGCCTCACCGGCCGCGATTCGGTCCAGCGCACCCTGGGCTTCTTCCTCCGTCGCCACCAGGATGTGACCGGCGCACACTTCCGTCAGCGACTGGAGGGCCGAGTTGTAGGCAGCCAAAACATCCTCTTCCGATGGATCGGGTTCGGAGGCCGTCAGGGCATCTCCAACCGCCTGTTCGGTCAGGTCCTCCTGAATGATGAGCGGCACTGCGTCGAGGCTCAGCCCTTGCTGCGCGGCCGCTTCTTCGAGGGTGCCGCCGCTCAGCTCGATCTGGGAAGTAAGTGCGGCGATCTGCTCATCGAGTTGAGCCTGGTCTACGGTGACCCCGAACTCGTCCTCGGCTGCTTTGACGACCACCTCGTGCACGATGAGCGTGTAGATCAACTGGGCATAGAGATCCTGCGGAACAGTTGAGAGGTCGCCTGCGATCAACGCTTCCACGTCCCCGCTATGAATCTCAACTCCGTTGACCGTGGCGACCACCGAGCCACCGGAACAGGCGGACGCCACGACGGCGAGCGCAAGGACCAACAAAAGGATGCGTTTCAAGATTTCACCTCATGAAAAAACTGTCCGGACGATGGTAGGCGCGTTGCGGAAGAAGGCGGCATTCGCACGCGTCGGTCCCCCCGCAGGGGGGAAGGTACCTGCGCCGGAGCGA
>JARGFH010000035.1:0-25095 GCA_029210695.1 Acidimicrobiia bacterium | reverse complement strand
GAAGCGAAGGCGGAGGTAGGGGGGCAAGCCGGCGGTACCTGCGCCGGAGCGAAGCGAAGGCGGAGGTAGGGGGGCAAGCCGGCGGTACCTGCGCCGGAGCGAAGCGAAGGCGGAGGTAGGGGGGCAAGACAACCAAAGGCGTCTCGAGCACCGTCAGCCGGCGAAACACCCGTAGGCGTCGTTCACCAGGTCGAGGTCGCCCAGGTTGATCACCCCGGCGGGCGTCTCGATCTCGATCCCCCGCAAACTGGCCGTCACCGGCTCGCCGGCCGAGCACTTCCCCTGGACGGCTGGGGGTTCGAAGTCGAGCGCGCCTGCGACGAGCGGCCATTGTCCGGCAACGATCGGCACGGGCTTCCACCCCTCGATGGCGTCATTGCAGTGGTTGACCATCAGGTTCTTCCCGATCATCACCACGCCGTACCACTGATCATCCGGGAACGAAACCGGCGGTTCGATCACGGAGCCGCTATCGAGCGGCGCCACGAAGAGCGCCACCCGCTGGTCCTCGCTCGAAACGGTGAATCCAAGGCCGCATCCCCACGCCACCGACAAGTCCGCGTCTGTGAGCATCGCCGCCAGTTCGTCATCGCTCAGATCGTCCGGACGGAAGGCAGGGCTGATCGAGTCGAGAACCAGGAACTCCTGCAACTCTGGGTCGCAGAACGTGAGGTAGTTGCCCCAATAGCCGTCCGGCACTCCAGGAAAACCTTGTGCCGGGACGATGCCGCCTTTGGCGTCGAAGGCCATGCCGCTTCGAATCGTGGTGCCGTCTGGTCCTTGCATGACGCTGCCGCCGTCCGCCGGTTTGGAATAGCCCATCGGAAATACCACCAGCCGAGGAAGATCGCCGAGGTCGGCCGTCCAGCACCCGTTTGCCTGCTGAGCCAGCGTTCCCACCAGCGATTCGGATGAGTGGCCGTAGCTCTCCCCCGGTTGCTGCACCGGAAGTCCGTCGCCCCCGAGATTGGACGAGGAGCCGACGTTGCCGACCGTCTCCGGAGGCATAAGCGGATCCACTCCATCTCCACACCCTGCCAAGACGAAACAGAACGCGGCGACGACCGACAAGTGGGCGACTCGCTTCATCGATCCTCCTGGATAGCGAGCCATATGGCTCTGCTGTTGGACGTCATCAACCCGGTGGAAGTTCCCTTCGAGCGGAGGACTCCAGGAGTCAGGGGAGAATCGCTCGCCGGTTGCCTACTCCGGCCGAACTCCTGCCATCATCAGGCCGACCTGTTCGCGCGTGGCCGTCTGCCGGTCGACGATGCCGATGATTTGCCCTTCATAGATCACGGCGATCCGATCCGATAGCGCGAACACTTCGTCGAGATCCTCGGAGATCATCATGATCGCCGTGTTCTCCGTCCGCTGTTGAACGAGACGTTTGTGGATGTACTCGGCGGCGCCGATGTCCACGCCGCGAGTCGGCTGGGAAGCCACCAGAACGGTCGGCGTTCCCGACATCTCCCTGGCCAGAATCATCTTCTGGATGTTTCCGCCTGAAAGGTTCTTGGCCGGCGTGTCGATCGTCGGCGTCTTGACGGCATATTCATCAACGAGGCGCAGGGAGTGTTCTTTGATCGCCTTGAAATCGAGCAAGCCCCTTCTGAGGTAACGCTTGTCGGAATGGTCGATCAACAGGATGTTCTCCGACACCGAGAAGTCGGCGATCGCCCCATCCCGCAGGCGGCCCTCGGTGACATACGCAAGTCCGTTCTTGCGAATGTCGGCTGGTGTGTGGTTGGTCGTCTCCACACCCCCGATCCGGATGGAGCCGGCAGTGGCTTGACGGAGCCCGGCGATGGCCTGCGCCATCTCTCGCTGCCCGTTGCCGGATACACCGGCAACGCCGAGTATCTCGCCTGCGTGAACCTCGAGATTCAGGCCGCGCACCGCCTCATTGCTTCGGTCACCCATGACGGACAAACTGCGGATCTCGAGGGCAACCTCGCCGATCTCGACGGGCGGCTTCTCGGGAGCCAGCTTCACCTGCCGGCCCACCATCATCAGGGCAAGGCTCTCGCGCGTTGCTCCTTCGACGGGAACTTGACCGGTGATGCTCCCCTGGCGCAGCACCGTGATGCGATCGCTCAGCGCCAGCACCTCGTGCAGTTTGTGGGAGATGAAGATCAATCCGCGGCCGTCGTCGGTCATCTGCCGCAGCGTGACGAAGAGTTGATCCACCTCCTGTGGCGTCAAGACCGCAGTCGGTTCGTCGAGGATCAGGAGTTGAGCATCCCGGTAGAGCGCTTTGATGATCTCGACCCGCTGCCGCTGCCCGACCGCCAGCTGCCACACGACCGCGCCCGGATCGATGGCGAGCCCGTAGCGCCCGGCCAGCTCCTCAATGCGCTCGGATACGGCGTCGAGGTCCGTGCGGAGTCCACGGTTCGACGGTAGTCCGAGGGCCACGTTCTCAGCCACGGTCAACGTCTCCACCAGCATGAAATGCTGGTGGATCATGCCAATGTTGTGGGCGATGGCATCGGTCGGGCTGTGGATCTGGACCTGCTCGCCGTTCAGGAAGATCTCACCCTCGTCGGCCTGATAGAGGCCGTAGAGGATTTTCATCAGCGTGCTCTTGCCGGCGCCGTTCTCTCCGAGCAAGGTGTGCACTTCACCTGCGTTGACCGTGAAGTCGACCCGGTGGTTGGCGAGCACACCGGGGAATCGCTTGGTGATACCACGCATCTCGAGCATGGGCGCCTCAGCCACAGAGCACCCCGATACAGGAGAGAGGAACCCTGGGGCGAGCGAACCCTCGCTCGCCCCAGACCCTTGCGTCGGATGAGGCCGCGGTACCAAGTACCGCGTACCAACTACCTCCTGCTACGACGCTGCTCCTCGTCATCGATTCATCCCCTACTGCCCGGTCGAGATCGACCCGTCGATGATGCCGGCGATCGTCGCATCAGCCAGTTGGCGAACCTCGTCTGGCAGCGAGTAGTCCGGATTGAATTCGATGACCTCGCCACCGTTGGCCAGGTTGATCGTGTATATCTCGCCACCCATCGTGCCGCTGTTGAGATTGGCGATGATCTCGCGAAGGATGACCTCCCAGTGATACACCTGGGACGCGACCACGATGTCCGAAGCCAGGCTCGTCTGATTGGCCTGAGTTCCGAACCACAGTGCACCGACTTCGTCGGCAACACCGACCGCACCGACCACCATCTGGGCCGTGCCGGACATCACGTCGGCTCCTGCCGCGGCGTGGGCTTGGGCAGCCTCGGAGGCGAGGGCGACGTCGCTGAACGAACCCGTGTAGTTGATGTTCACTTTGGCGCCGGGATCTTGAGCCATTGCTCCTGCCGCAAAGCCGTCGACGTACAGCTTGGCGTCGCCAACTTCGATGGGTCCGACGATACCGATGGTGCCGGTCTCACTGAGCGCAGCAGCCATCACGCCCATCACGTAACCGCCCTCATCAGAGGCGGCCTCGTAGGAGTACACGTTGTCGAGACCGAACGTGTCGGCAGCGGTGCCCCATGCAAACGAGACATCCGGGAAATCCGGTGCGATCTCCTGCAGCGAACCGCCGTACTGCGAACCGTGGGCGATGACCAGGTCGTAACCTTCGGAGGCGTACCCGCGGATCGCCGCCGCGGCATCTTCAACGATGAACGTGCCGTCGGTAACGGCAACTTCAACATTCCCCATCTCCGACTTGATCACATTGACGGCGTCAACGATCGACTGCGTGAAGGCAAGGTCATTCGAGGCCGATGGAGCCACGATGGCAATACGGAACGGCGCGGCCGGTGCTGCCGTGGTGTCGGTGGAAGGCGCGGTGTCGTCAGGTGCCGAGGTGTCATCGGGTGCCGAGGTGTCATCGGGTGCCGTGGTGGCATCGGGCGCCGTTGTCACGTCGGGTGCGTCTGTGCCAGCAGTCGTGTCGTCGGTGCTGTCTCCGCAGGCGACCAGCACCATCATCAGCGCAAGTACCAGCGCCAGCCAGGTGAGATGTCGATTCTTCATTTTTCCTCCTCTAGGACGAACGGTGTGCGCTCGTCGGCTTTCATGTGCCTCTTGTGAACGGTTTGGTGAGCGCCGCCGGTTGCCGGAACCGCCGGGCAACCAGCACGAGCGCCAAGATCGTAATGATGGCAGGTGCCATCGCCGCGATATCCGACCAACTCCGCGGAATGATGCCCAGAGTCTTGAACTGAAGGACGACGGAGTTGACGAACCCGTACAGCAGAGAACCCGCCATGACCCCGGCCGGCCGCCAGGCGCCGAAGTAGACGAGGGCGATGGCAATGAACCCCTGCGCGTTCGTGAGGTTCTGCTGGAAGATCCCGAGATCGATCGCCAGCGCCGCGCCTGCGATCCCGGCCATCATTCCCCCGATCGTGACGGTCAGGTATCGAATGCGGACCACACTCACACCCAGGCTGTCTGCTGCCTCCGGGTTTTCTCCAACGGCCCGGATGTTCATGCCGAAGGTGGTCCGGTTGATGATGTACATGCTGATCGGGACGAGTCCGAAGGCGACGTAGACGATGATGCTGTGTCGGAACAACATCGCACCGAGGATTGGAATGTCGCTGAGACCGGGGATGTCCAGTTTGGGGAAGCTGCTGACCGGCAACGGCGTTCCTACCAGTTTCTGAAAGAGGAGGTCGCTCATACCTAGTCCGAAGAGGTAGATCCCGATCCCACTGATGCCCTGCTCCGCCTTCAGGGTCACCGAGATCACGGCCGACACCAATCCGAGAATGATGCCAACACCGACTCCCATCGCCAGACCGAGCCACACATTGTCCGTCTTGAGAACGGTGTAGTAGCCGCCGAAGGCACCGAGCAGCATGATGCCGTCCACGCCCAGGTTGAGGACACCGCTGCGCTGACCGAAGGTCTCGCCGAGCGAGGCGAGCAGGAGGGGAACCGCCAGGCGGATTCCAGAGGCGACGGCGGCGATCAGGACGGCCTGAGTGAAGAACTGACTCACGGCCCGCCCCCGCCGTCATCCACCGCTGTCTCCAGGACCGGGCCATCGGTGGCCGTGTCGTCAACGCGGGCGGGCTGCTCCTGGAGGCGCTTCTTCCAGCGATCACTGGCCACGACGAAAACGACAACGAGACCGTTGAGAGCCATTATCAGGGCCGAGGGGACCTGTACCGCCCGCTGGAGAGCGATCCCACCAACCAGGAGGCCACCGAACATGAACGAAGCCGGGATCGTCCAGATGGGGTGGAGTCCCCCGAACAGCGCGGCCACGATGCCGTTGAACCCGGCCGATCCGGTGAAACCCACGGTTGAGCCATCGGTGACCATACGGTGACTCTCACTCCCGAACACCAGTACCGCTCCGGCCAGACCAGACATCGCACCGCTCATGGTCATCGCCAGGACGATCGTTCTCTTGACCGGAATGCCCGCGTATCGGGCCGCGTCGGGACTCAATCCGACGGCCCTGACCCGGAAGCCGAGGGGAGTTCTCCACAGCAGGATGTATGCGGCGACGGCCGCCAGAACGGCAAGCAGGGGCCCGATGTGCAAGCGCCCGTTACCGAAGAAAAGCGGCAGGTCGGCGCCTTCCTGAAGTCGGGCGGTTTGCGGGATCCGGGTACCTCGTTCGAGTTCTCCCGGATCGATCATCGGCCCACGCAGAAGGAAGTTCATGAGTTGCACAGCCACGACGTTCAGCATGATCGTGCTGAGGATCTCATTCACGTTGTAGAAGGCCTTGAGCGCGCCGGGCACAGCCCCCCAGGCGGCCCCGCCGATGATGCCGGCCAGCAACACCGTCGGAAGCATGACGACGGCCGGTAGGTCGGGAAGGGCAAGCGCCAGGGCGGTGGCCAGCAACGCGCCGGCGACCATCTGGCCTTCACCGCCGATATTGATGACGTTGGCACGGAAGGCGATCGTGATGCCGACGCCTACGAACAGCAGGGGTGTGGCCTTCAGTGCCGTTTCGATCAGAGCATCGCCACTTCCGAAGGCACCATCGAGCATCGCCCGGAAACCCTCGACCGGGTTGGCGCCCAGCAGACTGAGCATGATGGCACCAATGGCGAGCGCAAGACCTACGGCACCGAGTGGAACCAGGTACGCGACGAACTTGGGCCTCGAACGGCGGTTCGTTTCCGCTTGTGCCACCCGATCAGACTCCCTCTCGGATGCGCCGGCCCTTCCCGACACTCCGGACGAGGCTCGCCGAACAGAAGCCTCGTGTCAATTGCCAAACGGACCATTTCTGGAGGCACTGCGACACTGCCTCGACGTGACGCTCTTGACAACTCCGGGTATCACTCCGAGCATGGCGGCCGTGCTGAAGGGTGATATGACACCGACAACTCCGGAGACCACCAAACTCGCCGTAAACGGCGATGCAGTTCTGGTGCGTGCCGACCATCCACACCTCCTGGCCGCCCTCCGCGACGAACTCGGTATCACCTCACCGAAGGACGGGTGCTCACCATCCGGTCAATGCGGAGCCTGCACGGTCCTCCTCGACGGAAAGGCAATCCAGAGCTGTCTCGTGGATTTGGAGAAGGCGTCGGGCAAGGAGGTGACGACCCTCGAAGGCTTCGAACCTGAAGAACGGGACCGCCTGGCCACCGCCTTCGCCGTGACGGGAGCGCTGCAATGCGGCTTCTGTACCCCCGGCATCCTGGTACGAACAAAGGCACTGCTCGACCAGAAGGGCAAGGACCTGACCAGGGAGACAACGGCCGGCCGGCTCGGCGGGCACCTGTGCCGCTGTACCGGCTACACGAAGATCTTCGATGCGATCGAGATGCTCCGGGACGGTACGGTGCCGGTTCCGGAGCTCCCTGCCGGGATCGGGAAGTCGGGCGCCAAGTATGAAGCGACAGAGCTGGCGCTCGGCGACCGGGGCTACGTCGACGACCTGGCAATCGACGGGATGTTGCACGCCGCCCTCAAGCTGGCCGACCATGCCAGGGCCGACGTGGTGCGGATCGACACCGCGGCGGCCGAAGTCGACGGTGTGGTCGGCATCTTCACGGCTGCCGACGTTCCGGGTGAGCTGAGGGTCGGAATCATCGATACCGATTGGCCCGTCTTCATTCCCGAGGGAGGCCGGACGTCATACCTCGGCGACGTGCTTGCCATCGTCGTTGCCGACAGGGTGGACATCGCCCGGAAGGCCGCCGGACTGATTGAGGTCACCTACGACGTGCTGACTCCCTTCACCGGTGCCGACGCAGCTCTGGCCGCCGACGAAGACGCCGTGTGGGGTCTCGACGGCAACGTCCTCTCTCGCACCGCCTACAGCAGAGGAGACGTCGACGAGGCGTTGCGCGGCTCGGCCTTTGCTGTCCACGAGACCTTCTTAACGCAGCGGGTCGAGCATGCCTTTCTCGAACCGGAGTCCACCCTGGCGGTACCCGGAGACGGTCCGCTCATGGTGTACTCCGGCGGTCAGGGAGTCTGGGACGATCGCAACCAGATCGCCTCGGTGCTCGGCATCGAGATCGACGAAGTCGTGGTCGAACTGGTTTCCAATGGAGGTGCCTTCGGCGGCAAAGAAGATATGGCCAATCAGGCCCAAACCGCGCTGGCCGCCCATCTCCTGCAACGCCCGGTGAAGTGCACTCTGACGCGCGAGCAATCGCTGCTGATGCACGCCAAGCGCCATCCGATCCGTATTGAGGCGTGGGCGGGTTGCGATGCAGATGGCCGGCTGACGGCAATGCGCGCCAGGATGGTCGGCGACTCCGGCCCGTACGCTTCTGTGGGCATGAAGGTCCTCGAACGAGCCGCCGGACACGCCTCCGGCCCCTACGTGATCCCGGCCATCGACGTCGAGGCCGTGGCGGTGAGAACCAACAACCCTGTGTGCGGCGCCTTCCGTGGGTTCGGAGCCAATCAAGCCCAGTTCGCCACCGAAGGCCTCATCGACCGCCTGGCTGAACAAGTCGGTATCAGCGGATGGGAAATGCGCTCCCGCAACGTGGTTACCCCGGGCGTCGTCTGGGGGCCCGGTCAGATCATGGATGCGGGATGTGAAGGCGCACGCCGGTGCCTCGATGTTGTGAAACCGGCCTACGACACCGCTCGTGCCGCAGGCAAAGCGGTCGGTTTGGGGCTCGGCCTGAAGAACTCCGGCCTGGGTAACGGCTCGCTGGAGGTCTCGCGGGCGATCGTCCGATTCGAAGAAGACGGCGCGGTGGAAGTCCGACACTGCTGGACGGAAATGGGCCAGGGAATCCACACGGTGGCGCTTCAGGTGGCGGCGGCCGAACTCGGCATCGACCCGTCCCGGATCCGGGTGGTCGTCGACACGACCCGCGAGCTGGGAGCCGGTCAGACCACCGGGTCGCGCGGCACGCTGATGGGAGCCGGCGGGGTTGCCGACGCCTGCCGGGTCGCCAACGAGGCCGGGCAGGCAATTGGCGTCGACTATGTCGGCGAGTACCGGGTGGACTGGACCAACGCCCTGCAAGACGGAGTGGACAACCCGATCATCCACTCGGCGTTCGGGTACGCCGCCCAGCTGGTCATCGCCGACCCGGATACCGGCAAGATCGAGAAGGTGGTCGCCGTGCACGATGTCGGCAAGGCCATCAATCCGATGCTCGTTGAAGGCCAGATCGAAGGAGCAGTCCACATGGGCCTGGGCTACGCACTCTCAGAGGAATTCCCAACCGACGATACGGGTATGCCCACGAACATGACGCTGCGTAGCCTCGGCATCCTCCGGGCCAAAGATATCCCCGAGATCGAAGCGGTCCTCGTTGAGGTGCCCCAGCCACGCGCCCCCTACGGGATCAAGGGCGTCGGCGAGATCGGCCTCGTCCCGACGGCCGGAGCTGTGGCGGCCGCCTTTCACGAAGTGGACGGCGTCTGGCGCAACAGGCTCCCAATGGGCATCCACCAACCCATCCAGAATTAGCCCGTTTTCGCGCGGGGTTTCCACCGTATACGGTTCGATTCCCGCGCGAAAACGGTGTTTGGGGCTACAGCGTGTAGTTTCTGGGGGGCATGACGCAATCCACCCCGAACGACCCGGCCATCGCCAGACTTTCGCTGGTCGACCGCTATCTCCCCGTGTGGATCATCGCCGCCATGGCACTCGGGCTCGGGATGGGTCGATTGTTCCCGAACCTCAACGACTGGCTCGACACCGTCAAAGTTGGAACAGTATCCCTTCCAATCGCCATCGGATTGCTGGCCATGATGTACCCCGTGCTGGCGAAGGTTCGCTACTCGCGAGTGGGGGCCGTCGCCGCGGATCGCCGGCTGATGATCACCTCGCTCGTGCTCAACTGGCTGATTGGGCCTGCGCTCATGTTCACACTCGCCTGGCTCCTCCTTCCGGATCTTCCGGAGTACCGCACCGGACTGATCATCGTCGGACTGGCCAGGTGCATCGCGATGGTGCTGATCTGGAACGACCTCGCCTGCGGCGATCGAGAAGCGGCCGCGGTTCTCGTTGCTCTCAACTCGATCTTCCAGATCTTCGCCTATGCGGTGCTCGGCTACTTCTACCTCGAGCTACTGCCGGGATGGTTGGGATTGGATACCGCCTCGCTGGATGTGTCGATGTGGGAGATCGCCAAGATCGTCCTCATCTTCCTCGGCATCCCGCTGGCCGGGGGCTACCTCACCCGCCGATGGGGCGAACGATCCCGCGGAGTTGAGTGGTACGAAACACGTTTCCTTCCCCGGATCGCACCGTTTGCGCTCTACGGGCTGCTCTTCACCGTGGTGATCCTCTTCGCCCTCCAGGGAGAGACGATCACCTCGCAGCCATTCGACGTGGCACGAATCGCGCTCCCGCTGCTCGCCTACTTCGGCCTGATGTGGGGTGTGTCGTTCGCGCTCGGGATCCGCCTTGGCTTGCCCTACGAGAAGAACGCCACGGTTGCTTTCACCGCGGCGGGGAACAACTTCGAACTGGCGATCGCGGTAGCCATCGGTGTGTTCGGTGTGACTTCCGGACAGGCGCTGGCCGGCGTGGTTGGCCCCTTGATCGAAGTGCCGGTCCTGGTCGGGCTGGTGTACGTTTCGCTCTGGGCGAGGGAACGGTTCTACCGCACCTCGGTGGTCACCACGCCATCGAACCGGCCGTGATCCCGCAGTAGGCCGGCAATCTCGTCGACGGCCGCATCGTCGGCCCCCGGTCGCACCTTGGTCAACGCAACGAGCACCCTGGCATCCTGAGGGACCGCCCTGAGTGCCCCGCCCGGGTGGACCAGGATCTCCACACAATCTGCCGGCGCCAGGATGTGCGCCTTGCTGAGGCCGCTGAACTCCATGGCCTTCTCGACCCGGTGGGTCGCCTCATCGAGCCGCCGCCCGATCGCGTCTATGCCCATTGCAATGACAACCGTCGTCGACGCAGAAGGAATCACCGGTTCGTGTAGAGCTGGAGCCTTGAGCGATCGACCGTGGGCCCCGTCTGCCTCAACAATCAGATAATCGACCGACCCCCCACCGAACAAAGAGTCGAGTTCCTCGGGTGACGGGCCGGTGACCTTGTGCGCGTCGCCTCCCGTCACCAACATGATGGGCCCCGACTCCCCCGACCCTTGTGCCGCAGACTCAACGGATTCGCAGATGTTCGGCACCTCGTGGATCTGCCGGCGACCCATCTTGGTCGTCGTCGTCAGTACAACGCGCCGGCCGCCGGCTGCCAGTTCGCCTCCCAACAGGAACAGAAGGGTCGATTTGCCTCCACCTCCAACCAGCGAGACGAGTTCCCGGCTGCCGAGGCCCATCCGGTCTGCCAGGGTCACGTGTTCAGCCAGGCCAGGACCGCCTCGAGTGCGCCGCCACCGACGGCCAGGGACTTGTCCGAGATTTCAAAACACGCATCGGCATCCGCCCGCGGATCGATATCGGCGATCTTGAGACCCGGGGCAACGATGCCCTCAGCGAGCAATCCTCGAACGACACCACCGATCGGTGCCTCGATCGGCGTTCCATCGATGGCACCAAGGTTCTGACCGGCTGCTACCGAATCACCGATCGAGGACAACCAGGTCAGCGAACCGGCCCGTGCGGCTCGGATCACCCGGGAGGTCGCCTCTCCGCCGATGAGACCAGGAACACCCGTGTCTGGTGCAGCACCGCCAACCCGAATGACTCGGCCGAGGCGGTGGCCGCGCATCGTCTCGATCACAACATGGCAGTCCGTTCCGGCGGTGAAACCGGGGCCAAGCCCAACCACGAAGGGCGCGTCGTTGATCGTGGTATCGATGTTGCGTTTCGCCATCCGGGCATCCACGACGACTGCGGCCGGGAGGGCAGGCATGGTCGGGCTGACCAGCACGGGAATCTTCCAGGTACGCGCCGCATCGACGGCCTCTTCTACCGATTCGGCCCGGACTGCATGGAGGCCTTCCACCCTGAAGGTCCCGGCCGCCACGGCGGATGACACAGCCACCGTGCGTCTGATCGTCAGGGGCAGCGCCAGTTCGAGCACGATGATCGGGAAACCGGCCCGGTGCAGCCGATAGATGACCCCCGTGGCAAGATCGCCGCCACCGCGAACCACTACGAGTTGGTCGGAGAACCGCACTATGAGTCGACCGACGGCGACCGGTTGATCATTATCACCTCGGACATGATCGACACCGCAATCTCTTCGAGCGTTTCGGCGTTGACGTCGAGCCCGATCGGGGAATGCACCCGCTCCAGTTCCTCAGGGGCAACGCCGCCGGATATCAGGCGGTCCCGCGTTGCACGCCATCTGGTCCTACTGCCCATGACGCCGATGTATCCGGCCGGCGTTTCGAGCACTTGCGGCAGGACGGCCGCGTCGAGATCGGTGCTGCGCGTCACCACCACGATCGACGAATCCTCGGAGACGGGATGGGCGGCCAGGGCCGCTTCCACCCGTCCGTGAAATCGCACATCGGCATTGGGCAGAGCTTCTTCGGTGAGGAATTCCTGGCGATCGTCTATCGCAATCGTGCGGTAACCGATCCAGTGGGCAAGGTCGACGACACTACTGCCGACGTGCCCGCAGCCGATGACGTAGACGGTATGAGGTGGCATGAATGGCTCCAGGTAGATCGTGACGGTGCCGCCGCAGATGCCCGGATCTCCCTCGGCCGGGTTCACAAGATCGTATTCCAGCAGGTGCGGAGTTCCGGTGCGGAGTGCCCGACGGGCTTCATGAATGACGGCGGCCTCCATGGCGCCGCCTCCAACCGTCCCGATGGTGGCGCCGTCGCCAAAAACGAGCATCTTGGTCCCAGCGTGCCGGGGGACAGAACGGTTCGTGGCGACGATCGTCGCCTGCGTAACCGGCAGCCCGCCGGCGACGGCGGCAGACAATTCACTCAGCACTTGCCGGTCGTGGGTCACAGTCTTACTGCAATGCTCGCCACACCCGTTCGGGCGTGAACGGGAGGTTGTCGATCTGACGGCCGGTGGCGTTGAAGATGGCATTGCGGATGGCCGGAGCTACCCCATCTTTCGGAATCTCGGCGATGGCCTTGGCTCCGAACGGTCCGGACTTCTCCATGGTCTGAACCAGGTAGGCCTCGATTCTGGGCGTCTCGTCGCTGCGATAAAGCTTGTACGGACCGAATCGAGCGTTGACCATCCGCCCGTTCTCGTCGAACGCCATCTCTTCGCAATGGCCGTAGCCGAGCGCCTGGATCATCCCGCCTTCCACCTGCCCGGCAGAGGTCATCGGGTTGATGGGGACCCCGCAATCGACGGCCATCACGAGGGCGTTGACGGTGACCTGCCCCGTCTCGATATCGACTTCGACTTCGGCGAACTGGGCGGCGTACGGCGGCGGCGACTCGGGGGCGACGTACGAGGCCGTGGCCATGATCTGGTGCTGATTGTCCTGGTGGAGGGAGTGCAGTGCCACTTCGGCCAGGGTCACCGATCGCCCATCGGTCGCAAACGCAGCTCGATCGCGCAACTCGACCTCGCCCGGTGAGTCGAGGTCGAGCATCACTGCCGCCCGTTCGGTGATTTGCCGCCGCACGTCGTCGGCAGCCTTCTTCACCGCCATCCCCGATACGTAGGTGGTACTCGAGGCGTACGCTCCCACGTCGAAGGGGGTCATGTCCGTGTCGGCCGCGTAGACGATGATTTCCTCGGTTGTTACTCCCAACACTTCAGCGGCGATTTGCGCCAGGATCGTGTCTGCGCCGGTACCGAGGTCGGTTGCTCCGAACAGGAGATTGAACGAGCCATCGTCGTTGATCTTGAGGCTGGCGCCTCCCATGTCGAGGCCACTGATCGCGCTGCCGTGCATGCACATCGCAAACCCGAGGCCTCGCCGAATGTGCGGCCGATCGGCCGGACGAATCCATTCCGGGTCGTAGCGGCGGTGCCATTCAACGGCCCGCTGGCCCTGCACAACGCACTCGTCCATACCGCTCGACGTGATCACCGGGATGAACTTCATCTCGGCCGCCCCTTCACCGAGTTCGGCTGCCACGTCGAGCGGGTCGCCGACCTTCGTCCAGTTCCGGCGACGGAAGGCGAGAACATCGATGCCCAGTTCTGAGGCGATGTCTTCCATGTGCGACTCGAGCGCGAAGAGGGCTTGCGGGGCGCCGTACCCCCGGTAGGCACCGGCGACGGGGACGTTCGTGTAGGCGACGTCGCAGTCGAACTTCTTGTTGGGACAGTTGTACGAACTGAGGCCGCGCAGGCCGCTCACCATCTGCACGGTGAGCGCATGGGTTCCATAGGGGCCGGTATTGCCGACCACCCTCATTCGCTGGGCAACCAGAGTTCCGTCGTTCGTGACGCCCGTCGTGAAGGTGATCGTCTGCGGATGCCTGGTTCTGCTCGAGACGAACTCCTCTTGGCGGTTCAGTTCGAGACGCACCGGCCGCCCGGTCGCCAGGGTCAGATGGCCCACGATATCTTCGATCAGCATCTCCTGCTTCACACCGAATCCCCCGCCGATCCGGGGTTTGATGACGCGAATCTGTCGTACGGGCAGTCCCAGCAGCGGCGCCACCATCCGACGGACGTGGAACGGCACCTGGGTGGAGGTCCTGATCACGAGACGCTCGTCGCTATCCAACCAGGAGATTGCGATGTGTGGCTCGATCGGTGCTTGCTGCACCTGATGCACCCGGAAGGTCCGCTCAAAGACACGGTCGGCACCGGCCAGGCCCGCCGCGACATCACCTACTTCGGCTTCGATGTGATGCACGATGTTGCGTGCGGCGTCGTGCGCACCTTCCATGTCCGGCTCGTCATGGATGATCGGAGCATTCCCGGAGATAGCCTCGTTCTCGTCGAAAACCGCAGGCAGCACCTCGTACTCGACCTGGATCAAGCGGACGGCTGCCTCTGCGATCTCGATCGAATCGGCGGCTACCGCAGCAACCCGGTCGCCGACGTGCCGAACCTTGTTGTCGAAGCTGACCTGATCGTAGGGCAGCGGATTCGGATAGCTCTGGCCGCCGGACGCGTAGCGGACCCGGGCGACGTTCTCATGGTGAAGCACCGCCCGCACGCCGGGCAGAGCGCGGGCCTTGGAGTCGTCGATGCCCACAATCCGGGCGTGAGCATGCGGGCTGTAGAGCATCTTGGCGTAGAGCATGCCCCGGAGCTCGATGTCATCGACGAACGCCGGGTGCCCTTTGGCGAGCATGACGGCGTCGACCTTGCGTTCGGACTTGCCGACCACTTGTGTTTCTGGAACCTCCGGGCTCGGGATGATCTTGGGTGCCAGGACTGGAAGATCGAGCGGAGGGGCGACTCTGTCGAAGTCGGGGCTCCCTCCCTCCTCAACGAGGGGGTCGATCAGTTTCGGCTCGATTGCTTCGGGCGTCTCTCCCCTCAGCATGGCGGCGGCCCGGAGCACAGCATGGACGGGACGGAGATAGCCCGTTTCGCGGTCGAGAATGCCGGAGAGCGCGTCTCGCACTTCGACCTCAGTCGGGTCGGGATTGCGATCGAGCAGCGCCTTGGCGGCCAGGATCATCGCCGGAGTCGAATAGCCGGACTGAATGGCACCTGCCACTACGAACGCCTCCTGAATAGGGTGCAGTCCCCGCGGCCGATTGAGGCCTTCGAGCGTTTCGATCGTGTGGCCGTCGGCTTGCGCGGCCAGCAGGATTTCTGAAGAAACCAGACGACCGTCGACCAGGACGGCATCGGCTCCGGTCTCTCCGGTCTCCGCCCCAAACCGAACGCTGAAGAGGCCCTCGCGCCGGAGCACCGCCCGCAACGACTCGTGCGGCCGACACTCGAAGGATCGATCCTCCCCGTTGAGGGTGACGGAGATGGTCAAGCGGCACCTCCAAGCTGACCGACGACACGATCGGCCAGGACAGAGGCGAGGTTCCGCCGGTACTCGGATGAACCCCGGAAATCGGCCGGCGGAACGAGTGCATCGACGGCGTCGCGAGCGATGAGCACCGGCGTGGATGCGACCCCCGTCAGAGCCAGCAGCAGGCCATCCGGAGTAACTCGTCCAATCGCAGCCACGATCGACGTGTCTGCCGGAGTGCGACCGGTTCTCGCTGAGGCAGTGGCGCCGCCGACCTCCACCGAGATGGAGGCGATGATCCCGCCGGAGAGTGCCGCCGGATCGGCGAAGAGATCGGCGATCCTGATCGTGAGCGAGCGTTCCCGCGTTTGGACTTCCGCCGTCGCCTCGTGAACGAGCAACCCGGCCAACAGTTCGCTCTCCGGGTCTGCGCTTGCGACTGTCCCGCCGATCGTTGCTGAGTGCCTGAGGGTGTTCGGACCTTCACGGTGGGCGAGTTCCCGCAGCAACGGAGGTACCCCGCCATGGTCGACAACGTCCTGCAACCGGACCATGGCACCGATCACCAGGCGGTCGCCTGACTCGATGATCGCATCGGGGCACACATCCTGAAGGTCGATGACTTCGATTTCCGGGTATTCCGTCGCATTGACGCCGGTACCGCCGGCCATCAGGACCGAATCAACTCCGTCCCTGTCAAGAAGGTCGAAGACCTCCTCGAGGCTGGCCGGCCGGTGGTATCTGCTGATCACTTGTAACCCCGCATTCGACCCACCCAGGATAGTGGTCGCCCCCCCTACCGTTTTCGCGCGGGATTCCCACCGTATTTGGGGGGATCCCCGCGCGAAAAGCGTTTGAGAACCGGTCAGGCCCGCTCCGGTGTCGGATGTCGCTAGCTTGTTGAATGAGAGAGGAGCTATATGACGGCGACAACACCCGGACTGGTCTGTGCTCACCACCACCTCTACTCGGCCCTCGCCAGGGGGATGCCGCCGCCGCCCAAGACGCCGACCACGTTCCAGGAGATTCTCGAACAAATCTGGTGGCGACTCGACACAGCCCTCGACCTGGAGATGATTCGCTGGTCGGCCAAGCTCGGCGCCCTCGAAGCGCTCGAGTCGGGCACCACTGCCATCATCGACCACCACGAATCCCCAAACGCCATCGAAGGCAGCCTCACGGTCATCGCAGACGCCTGTGCGGAGGTGGGGGTGCGAGTGCTCCCCGCCTACGGGATCACCGATCGCCACGGGGCCGACGGCGCCCGCCGTGGCCTCGCAGAGAACGAGCGCTTCATTAGAGAAGGCGGGAAGGGACTGGTCGGGATTCACGCCGCCTTCACCTGTTCGGACGAGTCGCTTCGAAATGCCGCACATCTGGCTGCAGATCTAGGCGTCGGCGTTCACATCCACGTCGCCGAGGGTGTCGGAGACAAGGATGCGCCCGTCCGGCTGGCCGGCCTCACCCGCGACAACTGGTTACTCAGCCACTGCGTCCATCTCTCCACCGATCACCGCTTGCACGGAACGATCCTCCACAACCCCAGGTCCAACCTCAACAACGGTGTCGGGTACGCCGACCCCGCCCGTTTCTCCAATCCCGTGGCACTGGGCACCGACGGCATCGGAGCCAACATGATCGAATCGTTCCGCCTCGCCTACGTCATGCAGCGGACGGTCGACGTGGCCGCCGGCCCCGACTCGGCCTGGTCGTGGCTCGAAACCGGCTGGGATCTGATGCCTGAGGCGCGCAACGACGAGGTCACCTGGTCGTACGACCCGATGGATCCCTGGCATCTGGCCTTCACCCCCGGCGTTCGCCCGCTGGAGGTCAAGGTCGACGGCGAGACTGTGTTCGCCGACGGGAAACCAACCCGGGTTGACGCAGACGAGGTTCGCGCCAGGGCTGCCGAGCAAGCAGTCCGCCTTCACTCACGACTCTGAACGCACGAGGAGCCAAACGATGTCTGATCGATTCCATCCGATCTCGATGGAGCAGCTGACGGACTGGGTATTCGACGAACTCGAACAGAAAAACGCCCTCTTCGGCGTACCCCGGCCCGCCTTCTTCGTACCGACTGGCGACGATCGGTTCCGACTGGACAAGTACGGCTACGAGCTGGAAACGCCCTTCGGCGTGGCGGCGGGACCACACACCCAGATGGCCCAGAACATCATCGTGTCTTGGCTGGTCGGGGCGCGCTTCATCGAACTCAAGACCGTTCAGACACTGGACGAACTCGACGTCAACAAGCCGTGCATCGACATCGAAGACGAGGGCTACAACGTCGAGTGGTCTCAGGAACTCAAGGTTTACGAGTCGTTCGACGAGTACCTCAGGGCCTGGGTACTGATCCATGCCCTGCACCACAAGTTCGGTTTTCCGGGAGACCGCCCGGGAATGATCTTCAACATGAGTGTCGGCTACAACCTCGAAGGGATCCTGAAGCCGAACGTCCAGTGGTTCCTCGACACAATGCGCGATGCATCGGCTTACCTGCCCGCTTACATAGACATCGTCGCCCGCCGCTACCCGGAGGTCCGCGACCTCGACATTCCGGCCACTATCTCCGACACCATCACGCTGTCGACCATGCACGGATGCCCCCCGGACGAGATTGAGCGCATCACCACCTACCTCCTCGAAGAGCGGCGCCTCCACACGTCTGTGAAGTGCAATCCGACGCTGCTGGGCGCCGACCGGGTCCGCGGCATCATCGACGACGACCTCGGATTCGATGATGTGCCGATACCCGATGAAGCTTTCGCGCACGACCTGAAGTACGTGGACGCCGTCCCCATGTTCCACAATCTCCGGCGGGTCGCCGCTGCGCACGGTCTCACGTTCGGGTTGAAGTTGTCCAACACCCTCGAGGTCAACAACTGGCGAACGGTGTTCGAGCGGGACGACATGATGTACCTGTCCGGTCGCGCCCTCCATGCCGTCACCACCAACCTGGCGATGCGAATCTCTGAGGACTTCCGTGGCGATCTGCTGCTGTCATTCGCCGGAGGGGCGGACGCATTCAATGTCGCCGACCTCCTCCGATCTGGAATGAAGACGGTGACGGTGTGCTCGGACCTTCTCAAGTCCGGCGGGTACCTCCGCATGTCGCAGTACATCGAACACCTCGAGGCGGCAATCGATGAAGTCGGCGCCGGCGACCTGCAGGAGTTCGTCGCCGGTTCAGCGATCAAGAGCCCCAACTTCGACGAGTTCGCTCCCCTCCTCCGCTACACGAGCCTCGCCGACAGCGGACTCAACCTGGATCTCGACATGTGCATGGGTCTCGCCGAGGCGGTGAGGTCGGAGTCGATCGACCGCCCGGCATTCGATGTCGTGCGAGTCTGGGCGAATGAAGCCGGATACGACGACAGGCAAACCGAGACCCTTGTCGATCTGACGGGCAGGGTCTTCGCCCGGTTGAATCTGCGCAACTATGCCGACTCGGTGCGCACCGACTGGCGGTACAGGAAGGATTCCTTCCGCACCGATCGTTCGAAGACCCCCCGACTACTCGAGTATTTCGACTGCATCGAGGCTCCTTGCCTCGATGAGTGCCCCGTAGATCAGAAGGTGCCGCAGTACATGAACGCGGTGAGAAACGGCGACTTCCTGGAGGCCGTCCGTCTGACCCGCGAAGACAACCCGCTCCCGGCGATCCTGGGCAGGGTCTGCGATCACCTCTGCGAGAACACATGTATCCGAACCCACTACGACCAACCGCTGGCCATCCGCCACATCAAGCGCTTCATCATGGAACAGGAGGAACAGCCGGTGCTGTTCACCCGCAAACCCGGAACCGGCAGCCGGGTCGCCATCATCGGAGCCGGACCGGCGGGTCTCGCGGCAGCCCAGGAACTCGCCTACGCCGGATTCGGCGTAACCATCTTCGAAGCCCACCCATACGCCGGGGGAATGGTCGGGGGGGCGATCCCCGCCTACCGGCTCCCCCAGCCGGTGATCGACCAGGACGTGGCGGTGCTCGAATCACTCGGAGTCGAGTTCCGTTTCGGGCGGAAGGTGGGCGTCGACTTCACGCTCTCGGATCTCAGAACCGATGGCTACGAGGCCACCTTCGTGGCGGTGGGAGCACAACTCGCCAAACGCCTGGGACTTCCAGGAGAGGAGGCCGACGGTGTAATGGACGCCCTCCGCTACCTCCGCAGCGTGCGTGAAGGCAACCCGGTTCCGATCGGTAAGCGGGTCGGCGTCATCGGTGCCGGCGACACCGCCATGGACTGTGCCCGCTCTGCCCTACGAACCGGCGCAGAGCATGTCTCACTCATCTACCGGCGGACCATCGATCAGATGCCGGCAGACCGTGAAGAGATCCATGCCTGCCTCGAGGAAGGCATTGAGATCGTGGAGCTGGCCAAACCGTCTTCATTGCACATCGAGGACGGGGCTCTGGCGGGACTCATCTGCAGCCGGACCCGCTACACCGGCGACCGAGACGCATCGGGTCGAAAGATCCCGTTCGACGTTCCGGACTCCGAGTTCGAGATTCCCCTGGACACCATGATCCTGGCGATCAGCCAGCATTCGGTTCTGGACTTCTTCGGGGACGAGATCCCGGAACTCACGTCTAAGGGTTACCTCGTCGTCGATCCGGCGACGTTCGAGACCACCACTCCGGGTGTGTACGCCGGAGGCGACGTGGCCGATCACGGCCCGTCCTCGATCGTCAAGGCGGCGGCCGATGGAAAGGGCGTTGCAGCAGCCATCGCTTCGACGCTCCGCGGTCCCCAGCCGGAAATCGAACCCCCGGCGGTCGACCTCCAGGACATGGTCATCCGCCGGGCACGTCGCCAATACCGCCAGCCCGTCTCACACACTCCGGTGTCCGAGCGCGTCGGTTTCGATGAGACGGTCATCGGTTTCACCGTGGACGAGGCGATGAAAGAAGCGGCGCGCTGCCTGGACTGCCATCTCATCTGCTCGCTGTGCGTTGGAGTGTGTCCGAACATGGCGTTGGTGACCTACGAAATGGAGCCGTTCCGGACGGAACTGCCGACCCTGAAGGCGGTCGGGGGAGACATCATCCCCGGCAACACGGCGCCGTATCGAGCAGATCAGCAGTTCCAGATCGCGGTGCTGACCGACTTCTGCAACGAATGTGGCAACTGTGTGACGGCTTGCCCGACTTCCGGCCGCCCGTACGTCGACAAGCCACGGATCTATCTAGATCGGGGCGACTTCGAGGCCGAGAAGACGAACGCCTTCATGGTGTTCGACGACGGATCCATCGAAAGTCGCGTCGACGGCGAGACTCACCGGATGGCCCTCAATGGGGTCGTTGAGTATTCATCCCCAGCATTCCGCGCCCGGCTGGAGGCAGGCACACTCAACCTGATCGAAGCGACTCCGATCGGCGACCCCACAGACGGCGAGGCATTCTCTGTGCGGCCGGCCGCAGACATGTATGTGCTGTTGAAGGGCCTCACCGGTTCGATGGCGCACCTACCGGCGATGGGCCCGGCCGGAACCAGCATCCCCCACCCGGGCTACGAGGAGTAGCCAACGATCCTCCCGTGACGCGATACGTCAACCACCCGGCGGCAGAATACAAACGAGCTACCGGGTCGAGTCATCCTCCCGGATAAAGGTCTTCGACCGGTTTGCCGAAGAGAAAACGTGGAAGCAAAACTCGACCTCAATCGAACTCTCGCCATTGTGGTGATTGTGGTTGCCCTTGTCGCTGTAACGGGATCCTCGGCTGTGGCACAAACGGTCGAACTTCCACCGGGAGGAACGTTCGTCGATGACGATGGGACGGCCGCTGAGGGTCACATCGAAGCAATCGCGGCGGCAGGCATCACCCGCGGGTGCAATCCGCCTGCCAACGATCGGTTCTGTCCCCAAAGAACTCTGACCAGGGCCGAAATGGCAACGCTACTGGTTCGCGCACTCGAACTACCGTCGTCGCCGGTCGATCACTTCACAGACGACAACGGCACCACTCACGAGGACGCGATCAATTCGCTGGCCGAGACGGGAATCACGCACGGTTGCGGCGACCTGCGATTCTGCGGATCAAAGCCGATCACGAGGGGTCAGATGGCCTCGTTCCTGGCCCGTGCATTTGCGATTCCCGCCGCCGACCTCGACTACTTCACGGACGACTCGGAATCTCTTCACGAGGCTTCCATCAACGCTCTGGCAGCAGCCGGAATCACGAATGGTTGCGCAGACGCCCGATTCTGTCCCAATCGGGCAATCCCACGGGCTGAGATGGCCATGCTGTTGTCGAGGGCAATGGGTCTGTTGCCACTAGTCCCGCCGGCGCGGCCGCCCGCCTATCCCGACGTCGGACACGGCAAGCGCATCATCTACGCCAACGCGCAGCAACAGATCTGGATGATCGACGAGACGGAGTCCGTTGTCGACACCTACCTCGTATCGGGCCGGGAAGGTGTTCCGGCTCCCGGCACCTACACCGTCTACTCAAAGTCACCGATTGCCTGGAGTCACAACGGGATCACGATGGAATACATGGTGCGATTCGCCTACGGCAGAACAGCTTCGATCGGATTCCACGCCATCCCGCACTACGCAACGGGTGTGCCGATGCAAACAGAAGACGAGTTAGGCGAGTTCCGGAGCGCAGGATGTGTCCGGCAGGCCGACGCCAAAGCACAAGCCCTCTACGCCTGGACTCCGATCGGGACCACGGTCATAGTGGTCCCGTAGGTCTGCCGTAGCCTCAGCAGCCGCCAACTCCCCGCGGGGTAGTCCGCCACCGCCAACAACATCGACGACTCACACTTCTGATGGCACCGTTCCCGGCGCGCCTACCTCGTTCGAGCCGGCCAGGTTGCCGACTCCGGTTCGCTGCATGTCCCCCCAGACCTTCTTCGACGGGTTCCAGAACATCGACCGGAACCGCCACCACGTGCTGCGCTGGCGCAGGCCAAGGTGTTCGGCGAGCGAGTAGAGGAGCAGCCTTAGGGTTTGACCCGCCTCGTCGTAGTACCCGAAACGATCATCGAGGAACAGCGAGACAACGGAGTTCACCGCGCCCAGGAGGAGTGCGATCGCCGCCAGCGGAATGGCGACTTCCACGTTGACGTAGCCCAGGGCAATCGACAGGGGAATGATCAGCCAACCGAGGAACTCGACGATCGGAGCGATGAACTCGAAGGCGATGAACGACGGCCAGCCGAGGAGACCGATTCGACCGTACCGGGGATTGAAGATCATTCCACGGTATTGCCAGATGACCTGAATGAATCCCCGGTGCCACCTGATCCGTTGCTTCCTCAGCACGGCCCAGTCGCTCGGGACCTCGGTCCAGGCGACCGCGTCCGGGGCGTACACGATCCGGTAGTCCCGCTTGTTCTTGAGGTTGTGGCGATGCAACCGCATCGTCATTTCCATGTCTTCGCCGAGGTGATCGTTCCTGAAGCCCCCGACCTCGACAACGGCGCGCTTCTGAAAGATGCCGAAGGCTCCGGAGACGATGAGAAGCGACCGCATGGCCGACCAACCGGGGCGAGCGGCCAGAAACGACCTGATGTATTCAACGACCTGGACCATCTCAATAGGTCGCCGCGGGAGCTTCACCTCCGAGACAGAACCGCTTCTCACTTTCGATCCGTTGAGAGGCCGTACATTGCCTCCGACCGCCACGGTGTGGGCGCGATCCTCAACGAAGTGGCGTGCGGCGTGGATCAGCGCTTCGCTCTCGATGATCATGTCTGCGTCTGTGGCCATGAAGTACGGATATTGCGAGACATTGACGCCGGCGTTGATGGCGTCGGATTTGCCACCGTTCTCCTTGTCAACCAGCACGACCGGCAACGGCATCCGGCTCTTGTAGATGCGAAGGATCTTCTGGGTTTCGATGGCAGGACGGAACGGGAAATCGATCGGCACCATGTCGAACGCTTCGACGAGTCGCTGCACGGTGAGATCTTTGCTGCCGTCGTTGACCACGATTATCTCGAGGCGGGGGTAGTGAAGCATGGCGGTGGATCGCACCGATTCGACGATTCCGGCCTCTTCGTTGTAGGCCGGGATGATGATGGAGATCGGCGGGGTGGTGTCAGACGTCGCCAGGTCGCGAATGCGCCCGTGCCGCTCGGTGAACTGATCTCGACGCAATGCCAGATATGAAGCCGCCGCCACGACCAGGATCTGCAACTCCATCAGGATGACATAGGCAAGCACGAGGTAGTTGATCCACCTGACGGCACTATCGAGCATCGGTGACCCTACCGACACCTCTACTGCCCTCCATGATGGAGCTGGCTGACCAGTTCGGGCGGAACACCCTCGTTGATGAAGAACGCCCCCTTGCCGGCTCTGATGAGTTTCATGACGAGGTCCATCGCCGGATTGCGCACGAGCGGATCATCGGAGGTCAGGTCACCGACGGCATCGCCGGCCAGGCCGGAAGACAGAAGCACGGCAGCCGCCGCGTCACGGGCATAGGCGTCGGGATGGTCGAGGGCGAGGCGCAAGGCATCGCCTCCGCCGGGAATCTCGACGAGGCTGGCGGCGGCGTTGTGCCGGACCCACCAGGCATCGTCGGTGAGGGCCCGCTTGAGCCACGGCACCGCCCGCTGATCCATCCGGCTACCTACCGCGGTGGCTGCCTGGGCCCGGACCTCCCACTGATCATCGCTCAGGAGTTGCAGCAGGTACGGAACCGACCTGGGCGTACCAGCTCGACCCAGCGCCGCGGCAGCACGGATACGCAAGGCCTGCTCGGTCGAATCGAGCGCCTGCAGTAGGGCTTCTTCAGCCCGAATGTCACCGATCAGTCCCAGCGTCCTGGCAACGAGCGGGCGGTATTTTCCGGGACTGCTCAGGTAGCGAGCCGCTTCGTCGACCGCGGCGGTGCCGAATCCGTACAAAGCATCGGCTAAGCGCTGCGCATTTCCGGCGTCCTGTTGATCGAGGGCCACGAGCAGGCTCTTGACGGCCCGGCCGTCCCCGATGTGGGCGAGAGCTGCCGCAGCTTGAACCCGCACCTCCTGGACTGGGTCGGCCAGCGCGAACACGAGATCGGTCAGCGTTTCGGGATCCGCGATCTCGGCGAGTGCCTCTGCGGCCCTCACTCGATGATTACGGTCTGTGGACCTGAGTTCGGCCGTGTATTCGGCAACCATGCCCATCTGGCGGACGACCTCCATGAGATGTTGCCGGTCGGACCCGGCCATCATGCGGAGGTACTCCAACAGCACCCCGCGAAACACCGGGTCAGATGCGTACCGCCGGAACACTCGCGCTTTCCACTCCCCCTGCACGACCAGTTCACCGATCATGTCGATGAATCGATTCTTTCGTCGTTGCTCGCGCCCGCGACTCCGGCGGCGTACCGCCTTGAGAACAAACAGGGACCCGGCTGCCAAGACGAACAGAACGGTCAACCCGATCAACAGATAAAGGACGAGGCTGTTCATGGAGCAACCCGGCGCAATCGAACCTTGACCCGGGCAATGACCTCCTGAACGCTGAATGGCTTCCGGATGTAGTCGACCGCTCCGAGTTCCAGAGCCTGGATCACGTCTGCCTCCCCGGTGATGCCCGAAACCATGATCACCGGGAAAGAACGCCCGGCTGCGTTCCACCGCTGGAGAACCTCCAGCCCGAGCAGGCCGGGCATACGTTGGTCGAGCAGGACCAGGTCGAAATCCTCCTTCAGGCCGATCTCGAGGGCATCCAGGCCGTCGGCACAAGGGGTCACCGAGTATCCGGCCGCTTCGAGCGTGCGCGTCAGAAGGAACGCGACGACGCGCTCATCCTCTACCACCAGGATCCTCGGCCTGTCCATTGATCTTCAGTCCTTCTGAAGCACCGACGCGGGTCGGTGTCATCATCTCTGAACCTGGATCCACCGATTCGGTTGGCTGGTGGTGGTTTTGGGGGTTGAATCGGGGTCGGGTGGGCCGGATTGTGGATGT